>RFKS01000013.1 GCA_003694205.1 Alphaproteobacteria bacterium
ATCGAGCCCCTGGTCCAGGGAGCGGGCGGCATGCGCTTTTACGACCCCTGCGTGCTCGGCAGCGTTGCGCGGCTCGCTCGCGCGCACGGACTGTTGCTCATCGCCGACGAGATCTTCACCGGCTTCGGGCGTACCGGCAGCCTCTTTGCCTGTGAACAGGCGGGTGTCGTGCCCGACATCATGGCGCTGTCGAAGGCGCTCACCGGCGGCATCGCACCGCTATCGGCCTGCCTTGCGCGCGCACATGTGTTCGACGCCTTTTTCGACGACGATCCCGAGAAGGCGCTGATGCACGGCCCCACGTACATGGCGCACGCGCTCGGCTGCGCCGCGGCCAACGCCTCGCTCGACCTGTTTGCGCGCGAGGACCGCCTCGCGCAGGTGGCCGCGATCGCGAGACAAATGGCCGAGGAACTGGCCCCCTGCCGCGACCTTCCCCTTGTGCGCGACGTGCGCGTCATGGGGGCGATCGGTGTCGTCGAACTGGAGCGGATGCCCGATCCCGAGGCCCTGCGCACCGCCTTTGTCGCACGTGGCGTGTGGATCCGCCCGCTCGGCCGGGTCGTCTATCTGACCCCCTCGCTCACCATCGCGCGCGACGAGCTCACGCTCCTCACCGGCGCCATCCGCGACGTGCTCGGCGGCTGACTGTTTCCGCATTCCGAACAGAGAAATGCCGGGTGACGGGCTTCCCCGTCCCCCGCCCCGCGCCAATATCGAGAGGGATGGGTGGCGACATGGGGTCGCCGGCCTCACGGGAGGAACGGAGAAACGCTCATGACCAAGGTCCTGATTCTCTATTACAGCATGTACGGCCACATCGAACGCATGGCCGAGGCGGTCGCCGAGGGCGCCCGCAGCGTTGACGGCGTCGAGGTCACGGTGAAACGTGTGCCCGAGCTCCTGCCGCCCGAGGTTGCCGCGAAGGCCGGCGCCAAGATCGAGCAGGCGGCGCCGCTAGCGCGCCCTGACGAGCTTGGCGACTATGACGCGATCGTCATCGGCACGCCGACGCGCTTTGGCAATATGGCGGCACAGATGCGCAATTTCCTCGATCAGACGGGCGGCCTGTGGATGAAGGGAGCGCTCATCGGCAAGGTCGGCAGTGTGTTCACGTCCACGGGCACGGGTGGCGGCAACGAGACCACCATCCTCTCCACCTGGCTCACGCTCGCCCATCACGGTATGGTGCTCGTGGGCGCGCCCTACAGCATCGAGGAACTGACCCGAATCGACGAGGTGCGCGGGGGGTCGCCCTATGGTGCGGGAACCCTTGCCGGCGCCGATGGCAGCCGCATGCCGAGCGATACCGAGCTCGCCATCGCCCGCGCCCAGGGTGCCCATGTGGCACGGATCGCCCGCAAGCTTCATGGCTGAGGCGATCGCTGGCAGGGAGCGAGGCCGCGCGCAGGCCGCGGCCCGTGCGTATGGGCGGCGGTGCTCCGGTCAGCGACGGATCGCCGCTTCCTGGACAAGCACCCGCGCCTGACCGGAGCCCAGAATCCGGTCGGTCGTCGCCTGCAGGATGCGCGCGACGAGGGCAACGTCAACCGCCTTGCCCGGCGTCACGTAATACTGTGCCAGATCGGTGAGATTTGCGAGATAGGCCGCCTCGAGACGGGGCATCAGACGCTCCACCTCCGCCTGCCGCTCCTTGTTCTCAACCTCGAGAACGAGCTGCATGTCGAAGCGCCCCTGGAGCTGCACGCCGCGGACGATGGGCACGGACAGCGGCGCGATGCTGACATAGATCGGTGCCGGCTCCTTGGCCGCCCCCTCCTGTTCGGCTGCAAGGGCAGGAGAGGCAAGGACAAGGAGCAGCAGGACGGCGAGTCGAAAGTGCATGGCGGCAGCATCTTATGACGATATTTAAGATCGGGTAAGCGCCAAAGGGATCGCCCCTTGCGGATTTTTGCAAATTGCAACGCAGTTTGCGATCTTCTCGCAATGGGAAAACCACTCTTCCACCCTGAAAGCGCTGATTTCCGCCATTTTGCAACTGGCACGGAATTTGATGGATAGGGGGTGACCAATTGAGTTGGGCTTTGCGGGTTCCGGCCGACAACTCGACCCCCATGGCGGGTTCCCGTGCTCACTCAGGGTCTTTGCGAAGCGTGCACCACCCTGGCCGGTCCGGCATCCCCATCCCGGACCGGCCATTTTTTTGCCCGCTGCGGGCTCTCAGTCAGAAAATGGCGCCAGCCGATCCGCCAGCCGGGCCAGCTCGTGGCGATTCGCACCCTTGCGGGCGGCGGCGAGAAGCAGCTCGGCCTGCCGCTTCATCTCCTTCTCGAGCGCCGTGCGGGAGGTGATGGTGGCAGCACGGGCGAGCTCCGCAAGCCCGCGTTCGCTCGACTCCTCATCCTCAAAGCGGAGCAGCAGGCGCCCGAACCCAGCGCGAATGACGAGATTGTCCGGTGCTTTCGCGAGCGCCGCCTCGAACGCCGCGATCGCCTTCCTCTTTCGCGCGCCGAAAAAGATGCGGGCGAAGAAGGCGCCGGCGCCGAGCACCGTGCGGCCGTGCCAGTAGCCGAGCGCCGCGAGTGCCAGCGGGTCGCCCGGTGCCAGGGCGAGCGCGCGCTCGACATGTCTCCGCGAACGCTCGACATCGTTTGCCGAGCGGCGAAGCTGCGCGCGAAAGCCATAGGCCGCCGCCGCCTGAAGCTGTGTCTCGAGATGATCCGGGTCCCGTTCGAGCGCCTTTTCGACATCCCGGATCGCGAGATCGAGCAGGCGATCGCGGCGCCTCTTGTCCGCCGTCAGGCTGGCAGCGACGAGGGTCGACCGCGCGGCAAGGGCGAAGCCGGCGGCACTGTCGTCACAGCGTGCGAGTGCAGCCGCCGCCAGCCACCTGCCGTCGCGGAACTGTGCCTCGGCGGTATCGAGGACGGTCCTGCCCGCCAGACCGCCGGACAGGAAAAGCAAAGCGCAGAGCAGGAAGAGCGACCGTTTCACCGCCGCAGGATACAGGATTGCGCATACGTGCGCACCATGCCGCGCCGGCGCAGGAGGGGGGAGCCGGCCTCCCGGCTCGCCGCCTGCGGACTATTTCGGTACCAGCACCATGGTCATCTGACGCCCTTCGAGACGCGGATGCGATTCCACCTTGGCGATCTCGGCCATATCGCCCTCGACGCGTTTGAGCAGCTCGAGGCCGAGCTCCTGATGGGCCATCTCGCGGCCGCGAAAACGCAGGGTCACCTTGACCTTGTCACCGGCCTCGATGAAGCGCGTCATCGCCTTCATCTTGGTCTCATAGTCGTGGGTGTCGATGTTCGGACGCATCTTGATTTCCTTGACGTCCTGCGTCTTCTGCTTTTTCTTCGCCGCGCTCGCCTTCTTCTGCAGCTCGTACTTGTACTTACCGAAATCGAGCACCTTGCAGACAGGCGGATCGGAATTGGGGGAAATCTCGACCAGATCGAGCCCGATCTGCTCGGCAACCCTGAGCGCGGTTTCGATATCGACGACCCCGTGATTGTCGCCGTCGGGACCGATCAGGCGCACCTTCGGCACCTTGATCCGGTCATTGATCCGCGGGCCGGTCGGTTTCGGCGGCGGACCCATCATACGACCTCTACGTATGAGCTTTCCTCCTTTCGCTTGGGGACACAAACGCCCGCCATTGCCGGAGCAATGACGGAAAAACGCCATCAGCTATAGCGGATAGCAATGAAAATGGCGAGTGGCGGCGCTGCAACACCCGCTTCCAAATCGCAACTCCCGATCGGGCGATCATTGCGGCATGCGCGCGTCATCCTGCAGCGCGGCGACCGCCTCGGACAGCGCCATCACCTGCTGCTCGCGGCCGCCGAGCCGGCGGATCGCGACCGTGTTTTCCTCGGCCTCGCGGCGGCCGACGACGAAGAGCACGGGCACCTTGGCAAGGCTGTGCTCGCGCACCTTGTAGCCGATCTTCTCGTTCCTGAGATCGGTCGCGACGCGCAGGCCGGCACCTTCAAGCGCGGCGGCAACCTCGCCGGCATAGGCGTCGGCATCCGAGGTGATGGTCGCCACCACCACCTGCACCGGCGCGAGCCAAAGCGGCAGGCGTCCGGCATAATGCTCGATCAGCACGCCGATGAAGCGTTCGAACGAGCCCAGGATCGCCCGGTGAATCATCACCGGGCGGTGGCGCTCGCCGTCCTCGCCGACATAGGTTGCATCGAGCCGCTCGGGCAGATTGAAATCGGCCTGGAAGGTGGCGCACTGCCATTCGCGCCCGATGGCATCGGTGAGCACGAAATCGATCTTCGGGCCGTAGAAGGCGCCCTCCCCGGGGTCCACCTCATAATCGAGACCGACATGGCGGATCGCCGCCTCGAGCGCCGCTTCGGCGCGGTCCCAGGTCTCGTCGGCACCGACCCGCACCGCGGGCCGGGTCGAGAAGCGTACCTTGACGTCTTCGAAGCCGAAATCGCGATAGACCGATTGCAGAAGAGAACAGAAGCGCGCGGTCTCGTCGGTGATCTGATCCTCGCGGCAGAAGATATGGGCGTCGTCCTGCACGAAGGCGCGCACCCGCATCAGACCATGCAACGCGCCGGAGGGCTCATAGCGGTGGCAGGAACCGAATTCGGCGAGTCTCAGCGGCAGGTCGCGATAGGACTTGAGCCCCTGCTTGTAGACCTGCACGTGGCAGGGACAATTCATCGGCTTGAGCGCAAGAACGCGGTCTTCCTGCTCGACCTCGGCGATGAACATGTTCTCGCGGTACTTGTCCCAGTGCCCGGACTGCTCCCAGAAGCGCCGGTCCATGAGCTGTGGCGTGCGGATCTCCTGATAGCCGCCCTCCCGCTGGCGCCGGCGCATATAGTCCTGGACGATGCGATAGATGACCCATCCCTTGGGGTGCCAGAAGACCTGCCCCGCCGCCTCTTCCTGGAAGTGGAAGAGCTCCATCTCCCGCCCGAGACGACGATGGTCGCGCCGCTCGGCCTCCTCGAGGCGGTGGAGATAGGCCTTGAGCTCCTTCTCGTCGCGCCAGGCGGTGCCGTAGATGCGCTGCAGCATGGGATTGCGATGATCGCCGCGCCAGTAGGCACCGGCCACCTTCATCAGCTTGAAGGCGTGGCCGACATATTTCGAGGACGGCATGTGCGGGCCGCGGCAGAGGTCGAGCCATCCCTCGCCATGGCGATAGATCGAGATCTCCTCGTCTTCGGGCAGATCCTCGATGATCTCGGCCTTGTAGGCCTCGCCGATGGAGCGGAAATAGCGGATCGCCTCGCCCCGCTCCCAGACCTCGCGGCGGATCGGTTCGTCACGATCGACGATCTCGTGCATGCGTGCCTCGATCTTCGTCAGATCCTCGGGCGTGAAGGGCTCCTCGCGCGCGAAGTCGTAATAAAAACCGTCGGCGATCACCGGCCCGATGGTCACCTGCGTGCCGGGGTAGAGTTCCTGCACGGCCTCGGCGAGAATGTGGGCGCAGTCGTGGCGGATGAGCTCGAGCGCGTCGGCCGCGTCGCGGCGGGTGACGATGGCGACCTCGGCGTCCGCGTCGATCAGCCGGTCGAGGTCGCGCAGCGCGCCGTTCACCCGCACGGCGAGCGCCGCCTTGGCGAGACCCGGACCGATATCGGCGGCGATCTCGGCGCCGGTGACCGGATGATCATAGCGGCGCGTGCTGCCGTCGGGCAGGGTGATCGTCACCATGCGCGCACGCCGCTCCGGTGCGGGGCTATCCATGGCACAGGCTCCGGGCACGGAAGCGCCGCGCGGATTTCGGATCGGGACGCAAGGGCATCAGGACGGGGAGCGGCGGTCCGGCGCAGGGACACCGGGAAACCGGGGCATTCGGCGGGAATGACGACAAGCCTGCATCGGATCGCTCGTGCTTCATATCAAACTCGCGCCTTCTCTATGTCACTTCCGGCCCCCGTGCAAGAGGGGCGCAGTCTGCGCGCCGTGTGTTCCGCTTGACCTCAGCTTGGCCGGGGTCGAGCATGGCGGCTGCCCATCCTTCGGCGAAAAAGGATCGACATGGCCAAACCGTCATTTCTCGACACCTCGCATGGCGCCCGGATCGCCTATCACCGCACGCCCGGAAGCAGCCCGGGGATCATCTTCCTCGGCGGCTTCCGCTCCGACATGACCGGGACCAAGGCGACACGGCTCGCGGCCTGGGCCGAGGCTCACGGGCAGGCCTTTCTGCGCTTCGACTATTCCGGCCACGGCGCCTCCTCGGGACGCTTCGAGGACGGTGCCATCGGCGACTGGCTCGCCGACGCGCTGGCGGTGCCGGACCACCTCGCGCAAGGCCCGCGGGTCCTCGTCGGCAGCTCGATGGGTGGCTGGATCGCGCTGCTTGCCGCGCGGAAAAGGCCCCGGCGCATCGCCGGCCTCGTCCTCATCGCGCCGGCGCCCGACTTCACCGAACGCCTGATGTGGGATATCCTTCCCCCGGACAACCGACGCGAGATTCTCGAAAAGGGGTTCTGCGAGCGGCCAAGCGCCTATGACAACGAGCCCGACATCATCACCCGCCGCCTGATCGAGGACGGTCGCCATCATCTCCTTCTCGACGGGCCGGTCGCGGTCACCTGTCCGGTGCGCATCCTCCATGGTATGGCCGACGCCGACGTTCCCTGGCGGCTGTCCATCGAGCTCGTTGAGAAGCTGGCAAGCCACGACGTCGAGCTGACGCTCGTGAAGGACGGCGATCACCGGCTGTCCGGCGAGGCCGATCTCGCGCGCCTCGAACGCACGCTGGATACCCTGTTCGCCGGCCCGGGTGCGGCGGAATAGCGCTTTCGCGCGTCGGGCGAGCCGGCTAGACTTGGCCCGAGGCAAGGGCAAGAGAAAAGGGGGAAACGATCATGCGCAAGGCATTCGGCTTTCTCGTCGCCGCCGCCATGCTCCTGGCACCACACGCCATGGCGGAGACCTATATCCATGCCGGCAATCTGCTCGACGTGGACAGCGGCAGGCTTGAGAGCGATCAGGCGATCCTGGTCGATGACGAGGGGCGCATCCGCGCCGTCGGCCCGGCTTCAAAGCTCGCCCCGCCCGCCGATGCGACGGTGATCGATCTCGCTGCCTATACGGTGCTGCCGGGGCTCATCGACGCCCATGTCCATCTGCTCGCCGACGCCGAGACGCATGGCTATCGCGCCCTCTCCCTGTCGCTGCCGCGCAAGACCATCACCGGCGTGCGCAATGCCCGCCGCACACTGCTCGCGGGCTTCACCACGGTGCGCAATGTCGGCGCCGACGGCTATGCCGATGTCGCGCTCCGCGACGCCATCGCAGCGGGCGAGGTGCCGGGCCCGCGCCTGCTCGTCTCGGGGCCGCCGATCGGCATCACCGGCGGCCATTGCAGCGACGAGAATCTGCTGCCCTTCGAATATCACCGCATCGGCGAGGGTGTCGCCGACGGCCCCTGGGCGGCGCGCGCCAAGGTGCGCCAGAACGTCAAATACGGGGTCGACCTGATCAAGACCTGCGCGACCGGCGGCGTACTTTCCAAGGGGACCGAGGTGGGGGCCCCGCAATATACACTTGAGGAGCTGACAGCGCTCGTCGACGAGGCCCATATGCACGGCCGCAAGGTGGCGGTCCACGCCCATGGGGCGACGGGGATCCGGAACGCCATCCGCGCCGGTGCCGATTCGATCGAGCATGCGAGCTTCATCGACGATGAAGGCATTCGTCTGGCGAAGAAGCACCACACGGTGCTGGTGATGGACATCTACAACACCGAGTACATTCTCGGCGCCGGCGAAGCGGCGGGAATCCTCCCTGAATCGCTCGACAAGGAGCGCCGCACCGGCTCGGTACAGCGCGCCAACTTCACCAAGGCCCACGCCGCCGGCGTCACCATCGCCTTCGGCACCGACGCCGGCGTCTATCCGCACGGGCAGAACGCGCGACAGTTTTCCCGCATGGTACGGTTCGGCATGACACCGATCGAGGCCATCCGTGCCGCCACGACGGTGGCTGCCGACCTTCTCGGCGTCGCCGACGTGACGGGCCGCATCCGGCCCGGCCTCTCTGCCGACATCATCGCCGTCGAGGGCGATCCGCTGGCGCATGTCGAGCGGCTCGAGGACGTGCGCTTCGTGATGAAGGAAGGCCGCGTCTACAAGGAGCCATGAGCCTCATTCAGGGTGGCCCTCCCCTGCTTGCTCCGCGGCGGGGGCGGTGCTAATCAGCCGGCGCAAGCAAAACCGCCCGCCACCGGAGACCGGCCGTCATGATCCCGCGCTACTCCCGCCCCGAGATGGCCGCCATCTGGGCCCCGGAGACGAAATTCCGCATCTGGTTCGAAATCGAGGCCCATGCCTGCGATGCGCAGGCCGAGCTCGGCGTGATCCCGAAAGAGGCGGCGCGGGCGGTCTGGGAACGCGGCCGCTTCGAGGTCGCGCGCATCGACGCGATCGAGCGCGAGGTCCGCCACGACGTCATCGCCTTTCTCACCAATCTCGCCGAGCATGTGGGGCCGGAGGCGCGTTTCATCCATCAGGGCATGACCTCCTCGGACGTGCTCGACACCTGCTTCAATATACAGCTCGTGCGCGCCGCCGATCTGCTCGATGCCGACCTCGAGGCGCTGCTGGCAACGCTTCGCCGCCGCGCCTTCGAGCACAGGAGGACCGTCACCATCGGCCGCAGCCACGGGATTCATGCCGAGCCTACCACCTTCGGCCTCAAGCTTGCGGTCGCCTATGCCGAGTTCGAGCGCGCGCGGCAGCGCCTCACCGCGGCCCGCGCAGAGGTCGCGACCTGCGCCATTTCCGGTGCTGTCGGAACCTTCGCGCACATCGATCCGGCGGTCGAGGCGCATGTGGCGGCAAAGATGGGGCTTCGCCCGGAGCCGATCTCGACGCAGGTGATCCCGCGCGACCGCCATGCCATGTATTTCGCGACCCTCGCCGTCATCGCAAGCTCGATCGAGCGTCTGGCGACCGAAATCCGCCATCTGCAGCGCACCGAGGTGCTCGAGGCCGAGGAGCATTTCTCTGAAGGCCAGAAGGGCTCCTCGGCGATGCCGCACAAGCGCAATCCGGTGCTGTCGGAAAATCTCACCGGGCTTGCGCGGATGGTGCGCGCCTATGCGCTGCCGGCGCTCGAGAATGTGGCGCTGTGGCACGAGCGCGACATCTCGCACTCCTCGGTCGAACGCATGATCGGGCCCGATGCCACGGTGACGCTCGATTTTGCGCTCGCCCGGCTGACCGATGTCGTCGACCGGCTCATCGTCTATCCCGAGCGCATGCGCGCCAATCTCGAGCGCCTGGGCGGGCTCATCCATTCCCAACGCGTGCTGCTCGCGCTGACGCAGAAGGGGATGAGCCGCGAGGATGCGTATCGCATCGTGCAGCGTCATGCGATGGCGGTGTGGGAGTCGGACGGCCGGGCCCATCTCAAGGACCTGCTCCTTTCGGACCCAGAGGTGACGAAACGCCTGTCCACCGCCGAGCTCGAGGCGCTCTTCGACCTCGGCCACCATCTGCGGCATGTCGACACGATCTTCAGCCGCGTCTTCGGCACGGACTGATGAGGGCGCGACCTCGCGGCCCATTTCATCCATTTCTTAACCCTTCCGCGCTATCTGACGGCAGGTTGTCGCGAAAGGGATTATCGCGCCGTGCACGCGCGCAAGGAAACGGTACAGCGGGTCGAGCAGTCCCGTCGGGCATTGCAGGATTTCTTCCGGGCCGAGGAATGGAGTTTTCCTTTCCGGCTCGTGCTTCTCCTGATTGCCGCCGGGCTTACGCTTTATCTCGACCTTGGCGCATGGTCCTGGTTCTGGATCGGCACCACGATCCTCCTTGAACTCCTGGGTTATCGCTGGCGCCGCCGCAGCCGCCATGTTCGCTGGTCCGGACGCCGCCTGCGCCGCATCTTTCTCACCAACGAGATCATCGGCCATGCCATCCTGATCGCCTGGACCGGAGGTGCCATCGGTCTCTATCACAGCGGCATCGAGCCCGGGCGTCTCGCGGCCATGCTGATGCTCGGGGCGATCGGCATGACCGTCGCGCGCCAGCCGGGGCGCCTCACCTATGCGATGTGGCTCAATGCCGCCATCCCGTCGGCCGCGCTCGTGACGCTGACCGCGTTCGATCTCGGCACGCTCACCGGATTCATCCGCTTCGCCGCCGCCTTTCTCTTTGCCGCGAATATCGTGAGCGTCGCCTTCATGGCCCTGCGCGAGAGGAACGCGGTGCTGCAGGCGCAGCTCTCCCAGGAACGGCTGATCGACGAGCTCGAGGAGGCGCGCGATGCCGCGCTCGCGGGTCGTCGCGAGGCGGAGGAGGTGGCGCGGCACAAGGCCGAGTTCCTCGCCGTCATGAGCCACGAGGTGCGCACGCCCTTGAATGGCATCCTGACGATGGCCGAGGTACTCGGCCGTTCGTCTCTTGACGACGAGCAGAAGCGGCAGGTGGCGGCCATCGCCGAGTCGGGACGCATGCTGCTTGGCATCGTCAGCGACATCCTCGATCTCTCGCGTGCCGAAGCTGGCCATGATGCGCCCGTGGCACGACCGGTGCGCCTTGCTTCATTGCTCGATGAGGGTCTTGCGCTGTGGCGCCTGCGCGCCCGCGAGCAGGGCCTTTCGTTCGACACGGCGATCGCTCCCGATGTGCCCGATACCATCCTCGCCGACGAGACCCGGCTGCGCCAGATCCTGTTCAACCTCCTCGCCAATGCGCTCAAGTTCACCGACAGGGGCGGCATCGCCGTCCGCGTCGAGCGTTTTGCCGACGGCGACAACGCGCATCTTCGCTTCGCCGTCTCGGACACAGGGATCGGCATCCACAGGCAGGACCTCGAGCGCATTTTCGAGCGCTTCGAGCAGGCCGAGACCGGTCCCGCGCGGCGACACCAGGGCACCGGCCTCGGCCTTGCCATCGTGCGCGATCTCGTGCGGCTGATGGGGGGGCGGATCGGTGTCGACAGCCGCGAGGGCGAGGGCTCGACCTTCTGGTTCACGATGCCCCTCATCCCCGCAAGGGAGGCGGACGCGAACGAACCTGACCTACGCGATGCCTTGCCGGCTCCGCCGCGCACCGGTCGGCCGCGCATCCTTGTCGCCGATGACAACCGCATCAACCGCACCGTGTTCGAGGCCCTGCTCGCACCGCTCGATGTCGAGATCATCGAGGTCGAGGACGGCGCCGAAGCTATCCGTGCCGCCGCCGACGAGACACCCGATCTCGTGCTCATGGACATCCGCATGCCGGGAACCGACGGCCTCACCGCGATCCGCGAGATCCGCCGGCGCCGCGAGACGGCGGTGCTTCCCGTCATTGCGCTGAGCGCCAGCGGCCGCCCCGAGGACGAGGCGGCCTGTCTTGCCGCCGGCGCCGACGCCTATCTCGCCAAGCCGATCGACAGCGCCGCCCTCTATCGCCTCCTTGAGCGATTCCTTGGCCAGCACAAGGCGTGCATGACGTCGCAGAAAAACGGCACCCGGCAGGCTTGACGGGCAGCAGCGCCGATTGAGCGACCGGGTGCTCAGGCCTCCTCGGGCGGCGTCAGCTCGTTCCGGATCTGCTCGCGTGCCACGTCCATGAAATGGGCGAGCTGACGGCGGATGCGGTGCTCGGACATGTCGATCTTCTTCGCCGCGAAATCGCGCCGCAATTTCTCCACGACATCGTCGTCGCCGACCTTTTCGAAATCAGCCTTGATGACCTCCTTCGCATAGGCCTCGGCATCGGCCCCCGCGATCCCCATTTCGCCGGCTGCCCAGAGTCCGATCAGCTTGTCGCGTCGGACCATCGCCTTGAAGCGCAACTCCTCGTCATGGGCGAATTTGCGCTCGAATCCCTGCTCGCGTTCCTCGAAGGTGGTCATTCCTGCCCTGCTCCTGCTGGCTGCGCCCTGATGACCCTTCATGTACGTGCTCGACGGCACCACGACAAGAGAGCAGGCACCGATTCCGCATATCGTTGCACAACCGCACGATTCTTTCCTTGCACGGGAAACGGCAACGCGATATCTTGCGGCATATAGTAAGAAGCGCTTACAAAATGGCGGGCCGATGATCGGGGCTGGTCCGCCATGGCGTCATATCGGGGAGGATTGGCCATGGCAAGCTTCGTGCTGCGATCATGTGCGCGGCAGTCTCGTTGCATTCACGCACTCCTGATCACAACCGGCATGGTGACAACCCTTTGCGCAGCGCCGGCCCTCGCCCAGTCAGGCAACGACAGCGACAACGACGGCGGCTTCCAGCTCGAGGAAATCGTGGTCACGGCGCAAAAGCGCGAGCAGTCGCTCGCCGATGTACCGATCGCGGTCACGGCGCTCACTGCGGATGCACTCGAGGCACGTGGTATCGACAATATTTCTGATCTCCAGTTCTTCGTGCCGACGCTGCAGCTCACCAATTTCCAGGCCGTCTCCTTCGTCGCCATTCGTGGCATCGGCATGGAGAACACGACCTCGGGCGGCGATCCGGGGGTGACGCTGCATCTCGATGGTGTCTATCTCGGCCGCCCGGTGGCGAGCTTCTTCGACCAGTTCGACATCGAGCGCATGGAGGTGCTGCGCGGGCCGCAGGGAACGCTTTACGGGCGCAACGCGACCGGCGGCTCGATCAATGTCATCCCCAAGAAGCCCAGCGACGAGCTCGAGGCCTATGGTGATTTCACCTATGGCAAGTTCGACCGCAAGCGGGCGCGCGGCATTCTCAATCTGCCGCTCGGCGAGGGCCTCGCGACACGCGCGACCGTGACCTACGAGAAGCGCGACGGCTTCCAGAAGAACCTCTTCCCCGGTGGCACGCGGGCAGATGATGCAGACAATGTCTATCTGCGCGGCCAGGTCCGCGCCGATCTCGGGGAGTCGGCCGATTTCCTGCTCGCTGTCAATTTTTCGGACGTCTCGGGCGTCGGGCCGACGGCCGAGGTGCGCAATCAGTTCATCCGCATCCCGAGTCCGTCGCCGGTGCCGCTCCGGCCCTCGATGAACGCGGTCAACGACACCACACCGCATCTCGTGACCAAGGACACGCCCGAGCATATCGACATGGGCTTCTTCAATCTCGCGGGAACCCTGACCTGGGATCTCGGCGCGACGACCTTCAAGTCGATTACCTCCTTCGGCCATACCGAATACAACAGCCTGTCGGATTCCGACGGCTCGGGCGAGTTTGCCTCGGCGCTGCAGATCGTCGAGGACACCGACCAGCTGAGCCAGGAACTGCAGCTCACCTCGAATGCGGGGGGCGACTGGCAGTGGATCGTCGGCGCCTTCTATTTCCATGAGAGCTCGGAGCGCTTCTCCTTCTTCTTCGATCCCAAGATCCTCAACAATTTCGCAAAAAGCCCGCTCGCCGCGCCCTTCTCCATGTCGCCGCGGATCCAGCGCTTCAAGCCGCTTTTCGATCCGGGCTTTATTGCTGGCGGCGACGTGACCGCGGACTCGGTCGCGCTGTTTGGCGAGACATCCTACGATCTGAGCCCGCAAGTGCGGCTCACCGGCGGCGTCCGCGTCACCTATGACGAGAAGCGCTCGAAGTCGATCCTCGTCGTCTCGCCGCTGGTGCCCGGGGGCGGCCCGCCGACGATTGCCGACGTGCCGGCCAAGGGCAACTGGCTGCAGCCAACGGGCAAGTTTGTGGTGCAGTGGTTCCCGACCGAGGGGGACACCAATTTCTATGCCTCCTATTCGCGCGGCTACAAGGGCGGCGGCATCAATCTGCAGGCGCCGCAGAGGCCGGTGATCGATCCCGAGAAGATCAATGCCGCCGAGCTGGGCCTGAAATCGCGGCTGTCACGCACCTTCCAGATCGATCTCTCCGCCTTCCGTTACGGCATAACCGATCTGCAGGTGCAGACCTTCGGGCCCTTCGGCGCGATCATCGAGAATGCCGCTGACGCCACCATCAAGGGCGTCGAACTCGAATGGCGGGCCGCGCCGGCGGCCGGACTCGAGCTCAACGGTTCGCTCTCCTGGCTCGACGCGACCTACGACAAGTTCTTCAACGCCGACCCCTTCGTCGACATCACCAAGCCCATCGATCTCAGCGGCAAACGGCTCAACCGGGCGCCGAAATGGACGGTCTCGGGGGGTGCGCAATACACCTTCGCCCTCGCCGACGGGGCAGGTGATCTGAGCCTGCGCGCCGATGTCTATTATCAGTCGGAGACCTTCTTCCGGCCCTTCAACCTCCCATCCGACCGGGCCGACAATTACGCCAATCTCGATCTCCGGCTCTTCTATGAGAGCCCGGACGAGACCATTACGGCCGAGGTCTATGCCACCAATGTCACAAACGCGACCCAGGAATCGGACATCCTGCGCTCACCGCCCTTCCTCGGTCCGACGGAGTTCGTGAGCTACCGCCCGCCGCGGCAATACGGCATCCGCCTCGGCGTGCGCTACTAGGGCGGTGCCCCGACGCGCCAGCGCTCAGGCCGTTTCCTCGAACAGCTCGCGGCCGATCAGCATGCGGCGGATCTCGCTCGTCCCGGCGCCGATCTCGTAGAGCTTGGCGTCGCGCAACAGCCGGCCCGTGGGGTACTCATTGATATAGCCGTTGCCGCCGAGCGCCTGAATTGCCTGGAGCGCCATCTGCGTCGCGCGCTCGGCGGCAAAAAGGACGCAGCCCGCGGCGTCCTTGCGCGTCGTCTCGCCGCGATCGCAGGCCGCCGCCACGGCATAGACATAAGCGCGCGCCGCGACCCATGAGCTGTACATGTCAGCGAGCTTTGCCTGCATGAGCTGGAAGGTGCCGATCGGCTGGCCGAACTGTTTGCGCTCATGGACATAGGGGACGACGACGTCGAGGCAGGCGCGCATCAGGCCGAGCGGCCCGCCGGCGAGCACCACCCGCTCGTAATCGAGCCCCGACATCAGCACGCGCACGCCCTTGTTCTCCTCGCCGACCAGATTCTCGAACGGCACCTTGCAGTTCTCGAAGACGAGCTCGCAGGTGTTGGAGCCGCGCATGCCAAGCTTGTCGAGCTTTTGTGCGGTGGAGAAGCCCGCCATCCCCTTCTCGATCAGGAAGGCGGAGATGCCGCGCGAGCCGGCTGCAGGATCGGTCTTGGCATAGACGAGCAGCACCTCTGCGTCGGGACCGTTGGTGATCCACATCTTCGAGCCATTGAGCACGTAACCGTCATTGCGCTTTTCGGCACGTGTGGTCATTCCGACGACATCGGAGCCGGCGCCGGGCTCGGACATGGCGAGCGCGCCGACATGCTCTCCCGAGATCAGTTTGGGCAGATATTTGCGCTTCTGCTCGTCGGTGCCGTTGAGCGCGATCTGGTTGACGCAGAGATTGGAGTGCGCGCCGTAGGAGAGACCGACCGAGGCCGAGGCGCGGGAGATCTCCTCCATCACGATGCAGTGGGCGAGATAGCCCATACCGGCGCCGCCATATTCCTCGGGCACCGTAATCCCGAGAAGACCGAGCGCACCGAGCTCGGGCCAGAGATCGCGTGGAAACTCGTTCGTGCGGTCGATCTCGTCGGCCCGCGGGGCGATCCTGTTTTCGGCAAAACGGCGCGCCGTCTCACGCAGCATCTCGATCTCTTCGCCATGATTGAAACGGAGGCTCGGGAATTCGAAAAACATGAGGCTCACCTTGGGGCTGATCTTTGACGCGTGAGAGGCTATGTAGCCTTCCACGCCCTTGATGTCCAAATGGAAGCGACGAAGGGTGTGCCGTCCCGAAGCCGCGAAGGAAGGAGTCTCCCCGGATGTTGCGTCGCCTGTCCATTGTCGCCTGTCTGTGGCTCGCCCTGCTGCCCCGCCATGGGCTTGCCGCGGAAACGCCGGCCGCCGAGGGCGTGACGCTTAGGATCGCCACCTTCAATGCGATGCTCAATCGCCCCATTGCGGGCGCTCTGATCGGCGATCTCGCCGATCCGGGCAATGCGCAGCTCGCCGCCGTCGCCGAGATTATCCAGCGGGTGCGGCCGCACATCCTGCTCCTCAACGAGTTCGATTATGACGAGGGACACCGGGCGATAGATCTCTTTCGCGAGAAGTGGCTCGCCGTCCCGCATAATGGCGCGAAGCCCATCCACTACCCCTATGTTTATCTCGCGCCGGTGAATACTGGTGTGCCGACCGGTTACGACCTCGATCATGACGGTCGCAATGACGGCGCGGCGGACGCACAGGGCTATGGCACCTTCCCCGGTCAGTACGGCATGGTGCTCCTCTCGCAGCTGCCGATCGACACGGCCGCGGTGCGGACCTTTCGCCTCTTCCTGTGGAAGGACATGCCGGGTGCACTCCTGCCCGACGATCCGGCGACGGAGGCGCCCGCCGACTGGTACGGCCCCGAGGTTCTGGCAATCCTCCGGCTCTCATCGAAAAGCCACTGGGACATCCCGATCCGCATCGGCGACGATGTGATCCACATCCTCGCGAGCCACCCCACCCCACCCGCCTTCGACGGCCGCGAGGATCGCAATGGTCGGCGCAATCATGACGAGATCCGTTTCTGGGCCGACTATGTCGATCCCGCACGCAGCGGCTACATCCGTGACGACGCGGGCCATACCGGTGGCCTTGCCGCCGGCGCGCGCTTCGTCATACTCGGCGATCTCAATGCCGACCCCGCCGATGGCAGCAATGTCGAGGGCACGATCCAGCAGCTTCTCGGGCACCCGCTGATCGACGCCTCGGTGGTGCCCAAGGGCGCCGGCGGCTATGAGCAGGCCCGGCTGCAGGACGGTGTCAACCGGCGACACAAGACACCGCCCGAGACCGACACGGCGGATTTCAAGGATAAAGGGCGCTTCGCGGTCGGCAATCTACGGCTCGACTATGTCCTGCCCTCGAAGGCGGGATGGACACCACTCTCGGGCGGCGTCTTCTGGCCGGCGACAAAGGACCCGCTGTTCCGGCTCGTTGGCACCTATCCCTATGTCAGCTCCGACCACCGGCTGGTGTGGATGGACCTCAAGCTCTCGAAGGACTGAGCCCTCCTATTCCGTTCCGGCGGCCGCCCTCTCGGTCTCGCCCACGGTGGCCGCTGCGACCGCCTCGACCGCGCGCCAGACGCGCAGAAGATTACCGCCGAGCACCTTGGCGATGTCCTCCTCGCTGTAGCCGCGCTCGAGAAGCCCGGCCACGAGATTGGGATATTGCGACACGTCCTTGAGCCCCACCGGGAGGCTGTCGCCGACGCCGTCGAAGTCGGAGCCGATGCCGACATGATCGATGCCGGCCACGAGCCGCACATGGTCGATATGGTCGAGCACGTCGGCGACCGTCGCATAGGGATAGGGGTGCGCCGCGCGGTAGCTGTCGCGGAAGGCCTCGCGTTCCTCGGGCGTATCCTCCTTGCCGGTGTCGGCCAACATCGCCTTGTAGGCCGCATCCTGCTCCGAATTATAGCGATTGGCTTCCTCGGTGAGGAAAGCCGAGCCGAAATTGATCATGATGACACCGCCGGCATCGGCGAGCGCCTTGATCATCTCGTCGGACATGTTGCGCTCGAAGCCGGGCGTGAAATGCCGCGCCGAGGAGTGGCTCGCAATCGGCGGCGCGGTGGTGATGCGGAGCACGTCCCAGAAGGCGTCGTCGGAGATGTGCGAGACATCGACCATGATGCCGAGCGCGTTCATCTCGTGCACCACTTTCTCGCCAAAGGGCGACAAACCACCATTGGGACGGTTCTCGTCATAGGATGAATCGGCAATGTGGTTGGCCTTGGAATGCGCGAGCGTGATATAGCGGATGCCGCGGTCGAAGAAATGCTTGAGCAGCCCGAGATCGCCGGCAATCGGCGCCCCATTCTCCATTCCCATGGCAAGGCCGATCTTTCCCGCCGCATGCGCCGCCTCCGCCTCGTCGGGCGAGGTGACGAGCATGAACTTCTCCGGCGCGCGGTCGACGATATCGGTGACGAAGTCGATCATCCGCTCGGCGTGCCGGGTCGCCTTGCCCGCTTCCTCGAATTCGTATTCCGCCGGCGTGTAGATCGACATGAAGGGCACATCGAGCCCGCCCGCCCTGGCGCGCGGATAATCGAAATTGCCGTCGTCGGTCGCTTGCGTCACGTCCTCGTATTTCTCCGCCAGCCGATAGGGCACATCGATATGGGTATCGATGACGATATCGCGCTGTACGAGCTCCTGCGCCCTTGCCAGCCGGTCCTCCGCTGTCGACGACGATGTCCCCCGCTCACAGGCGACGAGCAGCAGGGCGAGCGCCAACAAAGGCACCGCACTCCGATCGAGTCTCATTTCTCCCTCCCCTTGTTACGCACCCGAAACGAATTGCGATCGCTCCGGCCCGACAAATCGTTCCGGATCCGGAACGATTTGCTCAGCTTGCGCTGTCCGCGCCGCGACTCGCCTCGCGCGCAGCGCGGAATTCGGAGTCGGCGGCCCATTCCGGCCAGATCTCCGAATTGGCGAGCCGCGCACCCACTGCGTAGAACAGGTTGAGATCGTCGACCGCACCGCGCAGATCCCAGTCGGGCGAATATTCGTCGGCCGGCTTGTGATAGGCCTCGGTGATGTATTTCTGGCGCTGCTCAAGCGCCCACTCGCGCCCATGCTCGCGGCTCATGACGCCGGCGTCCGTGTAGAGCACCGGAATGCCCACCTTAGCCAGCGAGAAGTGATCGGAACGATAGAAATAGCCGTGCTCGGGCGTCGGCTCGGGCGCGATGGTGCGTCCCTGCACCGCGGCGGCGTCCGCAAGCAGGTCCTGCAGGCTGTTCTGGCCCCAGCCGATGACCGTGATGTCGTCCATCGGCCCGAGGATATTGAGGCCGTCCATATTGATCGCGGCCACCGTCTTTTCTGGCGGAACGAGCGGATGCGCGGCGTAGTAAGCCGAGCCGAGAAGCCCCTGCTCTTCCGCCGTCACGGCGACAAACAGGACACTGCGCTTCGGCCGCTCAGGCATGCTGGCGAACTTCTGCGCGATCTCGAGAAGGCCGGCGACGCCGGTCGCGTTGTCGAGCGCGCCGTTATAGATGTCGTCGCCGCTCGCATCCGCCGGGCCGCGGCCGAGATGATCCCAGTGCGCCATGTAGATGATGGCCTCGTCGGGCCGCTCGCTGCCGCGCAGGATCGCCGCCACATTGTGCGAGCGCGAATGCGCGATCGCATTGTCGACATGCGCCGAGAAGGTAAGGCCGAGCGGCTTTGCCCTGAATTCGCGATCGAGCGCCAGGCGGTGCGCCTCCTCGAGCGTGAGTCCCGCCTTCTCCAGAAGCTCGCGCGCAATGCGCTCCTGGATCCAGCCCTCGATGGCGACGCGGCCGGCATTGCCGTCCTCGCGTTCGAGGTCGAACTGCGCCCCCGACCAGCTTCCCGAGACCACGTCCCAGGGATAGGCCGCCGGTTCGGTCTCGTGAATGATGATCGCCGCCGCGGCACCCTGGCGCGCCGCCTCCTCGTATTTGTAGGTCCAGCGCCCG
>RFKS01000014.1 GCA_003694205.1 Alphaproteobacteria bacterium
ATCAAGAGCTGGATCGACACCGCGCTCGGCTGAACAGCGCGGCGCAAGACGCCAGAGCGGGCAGAGCCGTCAGGAAGGCTTCGGTGCGCGGCCAAGCTCGGCGAGAATGCGCGCACGGTCCGCGTCGAGCGCCGGCGCCGGGCGGCGGGTCGCCGGATCGGGCACACCGCTCATCTTGACCGGATTGCCGGCCATGCGCAGCGCTCCCGCCACCGGATCCGCGGCCGTGACCACCATATTGCGCGCCGCGACCTGCGGGTCGGCGAGCACCGCCGCAATGTCATTGATCGGGCCACAGGGAATACCGGCGGTTCCCAAGCGGTCGAGCCAATGCGTCACCGGTTCGGCAGCGAGCACCGCCTCGATCTCGTCCTGCAGCGCCTCAGCATGGGCGGTGCGATCGGCGTTGCTGGCAAAGCGCGGGTCCGTGGCCCATTCGGGATGGCCGAGCACGTTCGCAAGCCGCGCAAAAAGCGCGTCGTTGCCGGCGGCGATGACCAGATAACCGTCCTCTGCCCGATAGGCGGCAAAGGGCGTGATCGAGGGGTGCCGTGCGCCGAGAGGGCCTGGCACGCACCCTGTCGCCTCATAGCGCGCGATCGCGTTCTCCAGAATCGCCACCTGCGCATCGAGCATGGCGACATCGACCATCCGCCCGCGTCCCGTCTTCCCGCGCTCCTGCAAGGCGGCACAAATTCCGATTGCGGCGAACAGCCCGGCCGCAATGTCGCCGATCGAGGTGCCGACCCGCGTTGGCGGTCCCCCGGGATGACCGGTAATTGACATGATGCCGCCCATCGCCTGCACGACGAGGTCATAGGCGGCACGGTCACGATAGGGGCCGGTCTGCCCGAATCCCGAGACAGCGGCATAGACAAGGCGCGGATAGCGCGCGGCAAGCGCCTCATAGCCATAGCCGAGGCGCGCCATGACGCCGGGGCGGAAATTTTCCACCAGGACATCGGCGCGCGCAACCAGCGCCTCGAAAATCCTGCGATCGGCATCGTCCGAGAGGTCGAGCGCAATCGACTCCTTGCCGCGATTGAGTCCGGCGAAATAGGCCGACACCCGCGCTCCTTCGGCGCTCTCGATGAAGGGGCCGATCTCGCGCGCATCATCGCCCCTGCCGGGACGTTCGACCTTGATCACCCGCGCGCCGAGCTCGCCGAGGATCATGGTGCAATAGGGGCCGGCGAGAACCCGGCTCAGATCGACGACGAGAATGCCGGCAAGCGGTCCTTCTGCCACTGTCTCCACCTCCACTCCGAAACAGGCGAGGGGCGGCCGCAGGGCCGCCCCTCCTGACCCGTTCCCCTCTCCCCGATCGTCAGAAGCGGAAACCCAGCCTTACATAGGCCATGCGACCACGCGGGTCGTGGGTCCGGCTCTCGAAGGCACCGTCGGTGTTCACGAAAGGCGGCTTGTTGTTGAAGAGATTGATGCTGCCCACGCTCAGCACCATGCCCTCGAGCACGCCCGTTCCGCCGAAGCTGTAGCTGTACTGCACATCGACCGTCGTGTGGCTCTTGACCTTGGCGAACTTGAGGCCGTCGGGACAGGTGAGGAACACCGGGTCGGAGCCGACGAAGTCGGAGAAATTGGGCCCGCCGCCGCAATTCTGGTCATCCTTGAAGCTGTCGATGTAGCGGACGAAGGTGACGAAGTTGTGCCCGCCCCGGCTGAGTCCTGCATGGGCGTTGAAGCGGAAGCGCGGTAGCGGCGCCGTAAAGTTCTGCGAATTGCGGAATCCGACGACATCGATGATCGCGCCGCCGGGCCCCACCGGCGCCTTGTAGCTGTTGACATAGGTGCCCTCGATGCCGGTGCGCACGGTGCCAAGACCGGTATCGAACTCATACTTGAAGGAGGCGTCGAAACCGTTCGTCTTGATGCCGGCGGCATTGACGAACTGCGACTGCACGAAGGCGAGGGCGCCGGTCGGTCCGAGCTGGACGATACCGTTGGCGAGAAGACCGGGATCAAAATTGGGGTCGGTGGGAATCAGCGCCCGCCGCGCCACCTCCTCAGGCTGCTGGCGGATGATGATGTCGTTGAAGTCGAACTGCCACCAGTCGAAATCGAACTCGAGCCCGGCCGCCGGCGTCGCCGTGAAACCGATATTGAAGGCCGATGAATCCTCGGGCTGCAGGTCCTCATTGCCGATCGTGCGGATCGGAATGAAGGGCTGTGCCGTCGGATTGCGCGGATCGATGACCGAGTTCAGCGTCGTCTGGTTGCCGAACTGCTGGAACACCGACGGCGCGCGGAAGGCGGTGCTGAAGGAGCCGCGGAGCGAGAGCCAGTCGGTTGGACGGAACAGCGCCGCCACCTTGGGATCCACGGTGTCCCCGGTCATGCCGCCATAATCCTCATAGCGAATGGCCGCCGAGACCTCGAGATTTTCGAGCAGGGGAATCCGCGTTTCGGCGAACAGCGCATAGACGTCGCGGCTGGCGTCGAAATCAAAGATCGGTGCGCTCACGAAGAGGAAATTGCCGCGGTTCGTGTTGTCGTCGAAATCGTGCTTCAGCGCCTCGTCGCGATACTGGAAGCCGAAGGCGATGCTCAAGGGACCGGCGGGAAGGTCGAAGAGATCGCCGGCCATCACAGCATCGACGACCGTGAGGTCGCTCTGGCCATCAAGCGTCAGCTCGCCGATGATGAAGTCGAGCACCTCGGCGCTGTTGACAAGCGGTACGGTGACCGGATTGCCCTGCCCGTCCGTCACCGGCGACCCGCTCAGGTCGAAGACCGGCACCCGCGCCGCGGGATCTCCGATGACGCCGGTCGCAAAGGGGTTGTAGAAGAGGCAGCCGCCGACGCCCGGCGTGCCCGTCGCCGGA
>RFKS01000089.1 GCA_003694205.1 Alphaproteobacteria bacterium
CCGCAGACTCCCCGGTGAGCGTGATGGAGGGGCCATGTCCGCCCCGCGCATCAGACGGCTGGACGAGGCGACGATCAACCGCATCGCGGCGGGCGAGGTCGTCGAGCGGCCGGCGAGCGTCGTCAAGGAGCTGGTCGAGAATGCCCTCGACGCCGCGGCAAGGCGCATCGACATTCTGCTCGAAGGCGGGGGGCGGCGGCGCATTCTCGTCACCGATGACGGCTGCGGCATGACGCGCGAGGAACTCGTTCTTGCGACCGCGCGCCATGCCACCTCGAAACTGCGCGCGGCGGCCGATCTTGCGTGCATCGCGACGCTCGGCTTTCGCGGCGAGGCGCTGGCGGCGATCGGTTCGGTCAGCCGCATGACGCTCACCTCGCGTGCGGCGGGGGAGGACACCGCCTGGAGCCTCGGCCTCGAGGGCGGACGTCGCGACGGACCGCGGCCGGCCGCGCTCGAGGCCGGAACGCGCATCGAGGTGCGCGATCTCTTCTTTGCCACGCCGGCACGGCTCAAATTCCTGAAAAGCGAGCGCAGCGAGACCGCCCACGCGGTCGATGTCGTCAAACGTCTTGCGATGGCCCATCCGGGGGTCGCCTTCTCGCTCGGCGATGGACGGCGCGCGCTCTTCCGGGCGCCGGCGGAGCAAGGCGACACGGCAGTGGCGGGAGCGGAGCGGGTGGCGGCGGTGCTCGGCCGCGGCTTTCTCGAAAACGCGGTGCGCGTGGACGCCGAACGGGACAGTGTCCGCCTCAGCGGTTTTGCCGGTCTCCCCACCTTCTCGCGGGGCAATGCGCAGCAGCAATATCTCTTCGTCAACGGCCGGCCGGTGAAGGACCGGCTGCTCGCCGGTGCCGTGCGCGGTGCCTACGCCGATTTTCTCGCCCGCGATCGGCATCCGGTGCTGGCGCTCTTTCTCGACATTCCGCCCTCGGAGGTCGATGTCAATGTGCATCCGGCCAAGGCAGAGGTGCGCTTTCGCGATCCGGGACTGGTCCGCGGGCTCATCGTCGCCGGGCTGCGGCACGCGCTCGCCGAGGCCGGGCACCGGGCAGCGACGAGCGTCAGCGAGGCGGCACTCGCCGCCGCCCGGCCGCAGCCGGCGATGCCGGCGCTGCCCTGGGATCGCGGCACGGGTCCGCGTGCAGCCGCCCCTGGTCTCATGGAAACGGCGGCCCGCTATCAGGCGCCCGCGGCGGATCATTCCACATCGGGAATGATCGCGCCGGCGGCGCGGGTCGAGGAGGACGCCGACATCGAGGCAGCCGCCATCGCCTATCCGCTCGGTGCGGCACGCGGGCAGCTCCACGAGACCTATATCGTCGCCCAGACCGCCGACGGGATCGTCATCGTCGACCAGCATGCGGCGCATGAGCGCCTCGTCTATGAGCGGATGAAGGCGGCCCTCGCCGAGACCGGCGTGGCGCGGCAGATGCTGCTCCTGCCCGAGGTGGTCGAACTCGAGGAGGAGGCCGCGGCACGGCTTGTCGCGCGCGCGGAGGAGTTCGCGGAACTGGGGCTCGTGATCGAGGCCTTCGGGGCCGGAGCGGTGGTCGTGCGCGAGGTGCCGGCCCTGCTTGGGCAGGTCGATGCGGCGCGGCTGGTGCGCGATCTTGCCGACGAGCTTGCCGAGCTCGAGGAGGGCCTCGCGCTCAAGGAGAGGCTCGCCGATGTCTGTGCCACCATGGCCTGCCACGGCAGCGTGCGTGCCGGGCGCCGGCTCACGGTTGCGGAGATGAACGCGCTATTGCGCGAGATGGAAGCGACGCCGCACTCGGGGCAGTGCAATCACGGCCGCCCGACCTATGTCGAACTGAAGCTCGCCGATATCGAACGCCTCTTCGGACGCCGCTAGCTGCCCTCCCGTGTCAGGAACCACAGGCGCGAGTCGCCGAGACGACGCCTATCGGTGATCGCGAGCCCCGCCGGCAGGGCGAGGGACTCGTCGGCCGCGGTCTCGACAACGACGAGTGCATTCCCGGCAAGCCAGCCGGCATCGAGCAGCGACATGAGGGCAGGGGTCGCGAGGTCGCGGCGATAGGGCGGGTCGAGAAAGACGAGATCGCGTGGCGCCGGCAGCGCCGGCAGCCGCCGGGCATCAGCGGTGAGGACGCTTGCGCGGTCGCCGACCCCGAGAGCGGCGATGTTGGCGTGCAGGACCTTGCGACTCGCCGCCGCTTTCTCGACGAAGACGGCCTCCGCCGCGCCGCGCGAGAGCGCCTCGAGTCCGAGCGCACCGGTGCCGGCGAAGAGGTCGCCGACGCGTGCCCCCGCGAGGAGCGATTGCCAAGGCCCGTGCGCGAGGATGTTGAAGAGGCTCTCACGCAGGCGATCGGCACTTGGGCGCACGTCGCGCCCCCGCGGCACTGCGAGCCGCCGGCCGCGCCACTGCCCGCCGACGATACGCATCAGGTCTTTTTCCGCGCCTGCCGCCGCCGTGCACCCGGGCGCGGTGGCTTCGGCTTGGCTTTTGCCCATTTCGAGGGATCGGGCTGCGTGCGGCGCTCGACCGCCACCGACGGCCGCTCGGTCCTGAAATAGTCGGCTGCCGCACCGAGCAGGGCCTTGAGCGGCACCTCAGCGATGCCGCCGCGCGGCAGGCTGCCGAGCGTGAAGGGGCCGTAGCCGGTGCGAATGAGGCGGTTGACCGCGAGCCCGAGGGCGGCGAGCACGCGGCGGATCTCGCGGTTCTTGCCCTCCTTGAGGGTCATGCGAAGCCAGGCATTGCTGCCCGAGGCACGCTCGATCTCGGCCGTTATCGGGCCATAGCGTATGCCGGCGATCTCGATCCCCTCGGCGAGACCGGCGAGCGCCTCCTCGTCGATCCGGCCATGCACGCGCACACGATAGCGGCGTGTCCAGCCGGTGGACGGCAGCGACATCCAGCGCGCGAGGCCACCGTCATTGGTGAGCAGGAGCAGCCCTTCGCTTGCGAGATCGAGGCGGCCCACAGAGATCACCCGCGGCAGATGTTTCGGCAGTTGGTCGAAGACGGTCGCCCGACCCCGCGTGTCGCGGTGGCTGGTGATCAGCCCCGGCGGCTTGTGGTAGCGCCAGAGCCGCGCCGACATTGCGGGAGCGACCGGCCGGCCGTCGACGGTGATGCCGGCAAGCCCGTCGACGAGCACCGCCGGGGTGGTGAGAATGGTACCCGCGAGCGCCACCCTGCCGGCGGCGATCATGCGCTCGACCTCGCGCCGCGAGGCCACACCCGCGCGCGCCAGCACCTTGGCGATCCGCTCGCCCTTGACCTCCGGCTTTTCCTCCGTTTCGCCCATGGCGCGGACCATAGGCGCGGCCGGGAGTGCCTGCAATGCCTTGTCGCCGCTTGACCGCGCGGGCCGTGCCCCCCAAGACTGCCGGCATGGCGGAGACCACAGACAGCCCGATGCAGATCGCGCTCGCCGAGGCGCGCGCGGCCGCCGAGCGTGGCGAGGTGCCGGTCGGTGCCGTGATCCTTGACACGAAAGGCGCGCTCCTCGCGCGGGCCGGCAACCGCGTGCTCGAACTCGGCGATCCCACCGCCCATGCCGAACTTCTCGCCATCCGTGCCGCCGCTGCCGCCCTGGGCTCGGAGCGCCTCCTCGATACGAGCCTCTATGTCACGCTCGAGCCC
>RFKS01000090.1 GCA_003694205.1 Alphaproteobacteria bacterium
CCACGGTGCGCGCCGGACTCCTGTGGCGTTTCTAGTTTCACTCCGGGGCCGGCACCGCGCGGGCCAGAAAATCCGCGATCATGGCCGCGACCTGACCGGGCACGCTCAGGAGGTTGAAATGCCCGGCACAGACGGTGCGGCCCCAGTGAACCGGGCCGGCGGCCTGCGCGCGGATGTCCTTCTCGCGGTTCTGCGGCCGGGCGCCATTAACGAACAGGAGCGGGATGGGGAGCGCGGCGAGTGTCTCCCGCCCGTCATAGGCGATCATCGATCGCCACAGGGGCAGCAGTATATCCGGTCTTGCCCGCGCACGGCCCGCCGCGATCTCTGCCGCGATGGCATCGGCGGGCTCGCCGGGAACGAGGAAGGCGGTCGCGAGCAGATGCTTCTGCGCTGCTGCGGCCCCTTCGGTCTCGATTCGCCTTGCCGTCGCCTCGAGCGCGGCGGTCATGCGCGCATCCTTGAGGATGGGTGCGGGTTCGACGAGGATCGCCGCCGGCACCTTTGGGGCACCGAGGCGGCGGGCGAGTTCGAGCGCGAGCAGTGCGCCGAGCGAATGGCCGACGGGAATGACGGGGCCGCCGCTCCGTGGGCCGACAGCCGCGGCAAGGAGATCCGCGAAAGCCGCGACCGAAGCCGCGTCTGGCGCACCGCTCTCGCCATGGCCGGGCAGATCGAGGGCAAGGACACGCCATTGCTGCCCGAGCGCTGCGATCAGCGGCCGGAAGACTTGTCGCCGGCCGGCCCAGCCATGGAGAAAGAGCAGTGTCGGCGCGCCGGCCGACCCTGCCTCCTCGTAGGCGAGCGTGTGGCCCAGAGCGGTCAGTCGTCGGTGTTTCACGGCCCGCTCCTCATCCCGCCAGATGCGCCACCTGCTGCCAGGCGAGCTCGGCCAAGGGCGCGCACATTGCCCCTTGCGCTGCGGCGTGGGGATTGGAGGCGGTGCCGCGCTTCACCCGCCCGAGAATGCCATGCAGGATGCCGGCGAGGCGGAACATGTTGAAGGCGATATAGAAATCGAGCTCCTCGCGGGGCAGGGGGTCGCGCCCGGTGCGCTCGCAATAACGCCGCATATAGGCACCTTCCGACGGGATCCCGAGCGCTTCGAGATCGGCACCGGCGAGACCGGTGAAGCCGGTGGGCGGCATCCTGTACATCATCAGGTGATAGGCGAAATCGGCGAGCGGATGACCGAGGGTGGAGAGCTCCCAGTCGAGCACCGCGACGACCCGTGGCGCGTCGGCGGCGAAGATGAGATTGTCGATGCGGAAATCGCCATGGACGATGGCGCTGGCATCGTCCGGTGGAATATGTGCCGGTAGCCAGTCGATCAGGCGCTCCATGGCCTTCACCCGGCCGGCGATTTCCACCTCTTGCGCATATTGCTTCGACCAGCGTGCGATCTGGCGCGCGAAATAGTTCCCCGGCCGGCCAAAGTCGTCGAGGCCGAGTGCTGTGGGATCGAGGCGGTGCAGCGCTGCAATGGTGGCGTTCATGGCATCGTAGATCGCGGCGCGCTCGGCCTTCGCCACGCCGGGAACGGCCGCCTCCCAGAAAATGCGCCCCTCTACATGGTCCATGACGTAGAAGGGGGTGCCGATGACGTCCGGGTCCTCGCACAGGAGGCGAGGCCGCGCCACCGGCACCGAGGCCTCCTCGTGAAGAGCCGAGATGACACGGTATTCGCGCTCGATCGCATGCGCGGACTTGAGCAGTTTGCCGGGTGGCTTGCGGCGCAGCACCCAGGCGTGCCCGGCACTGTCGCTGAGCAGATAGGTCGGGTTCGACTGCCCGCCCCGGAACTGCCGCACGAACAACGGCGGCGCGACATCGGGAAGATGCACCATGAGGTAGTCGGCGAACGCCGCCTCGTCGAAGCGGTGCTGCGGTCGCACTGCCATGGTGCCCGAGAACTGTTGTTGTCGACCGGACATGTCTCGCCCCGCCTTGCCGTCGTGATGAGCCGCGCCAGCCTAACAGGGGGAGCGGTGCAGCGGTAGTCGCGCGATGATGAACACGGCCGACCTTTGCAGCCTCGCCGGGGCGGGGTAGAGAAAAAGGGAACGGCTCCCTGAGGAGAGGCCCGTATCGCGGTGGACGAGAGCGCATCCGAAGAGAGGCAGACGCAGGCGCCGGTCACGGTGGCGCACGAGCGCGAGCTGCGGCTGGCGCTGGTCTGTTATGGCGGGGTCTCGCTTGCCGTCTACATGCACGGGATCACGCGTGAGATCCTGAAGCTCGTGCGCGCCTCACGTGCCTATCACGCCATCACCGACGAGGCGTCGCGGGCGACGGCCCGCTATGACAGCGCGGTACCGCACCGTGGCGAGCGCGACAGCGAGGACATCTATTTCGCGCTTCTCCAGGCGATCGGCGGCTCGGTCTCGCTGCGCGTCGTCGTCGATGTCGTGGCCGGCGCTTCGGCGGGCGGCATCAATGCGATCATGCTGGCGCGGGCGCTGGCCCATGATCTCAGTCTCGACCACCATCGCGATTTCTGGCTCGACCTTGCCGACGTTACCGAGCTTCTCGCCCCGGAGGCGCGCGCCGGGCGTATGTCCAAGCCCTATATGCGCCCCTTCTTCTGGCTGATGGCCCGCTGGCAGCGACGTCGCGCCGAACGGCTCGGTGCCGCGGGCGAGGATCCCGAGGTGCTCGAGAAGCTGTCGCTCTTCATGCGTTCGCGCTGGTTCGAGCCGCCCTTTTCCGGGCAACGGATGAGCGAGATGATGCTCGATGCCCTGCTCGCGCTCGGAGAGGAAAGCGGCGAGCAGCGCTCGCTCGTGCCGCATGGTCTGCCGCTCGAGCTCTTTGTCACGGCGACCGATTTCTGGGGCCACCGACAGGCGATCCGCCTCCACGATCCGCCACAAATCGAGGAGCGCGAGCATCGTCTCGTTTTCCGTTTCCACCATGTCCGCCATTTGAGCGGCGAATGCGACAGCCGGCTCGGCGCTGAAGACATCGCTTCGCTCGCCTTCGCCGCGCGGGCGACGAGTAGCTATCCCGGCGCCTTTCCGCCGGCGCGCCTTGCCGAGATGGATGTCATCTGTGCCACGCGCGGCGTACGCTGGGAGTCGCGCGACCGCTTCGTCGCCGAACAGTTCCGGGAGCTGCGCGAGGCCGGAGAGGATCCCGAGGACGCCGCCTTCATCGATGGCAGCGTGCTCATGAACAAGCCGATCTCGGTGGCACTCGAGGCGGTGCAATGCCATGTCGCACACCGCGAGGTCGACCGCCGGCTCGTCTATCTCGAGCCCAATCCGGAAACGCGGCGTGCGACACCACATGAAGTGCCGGGATTCTTCAAGACCATAAAAGGTGCGCTGTCGGACATTCCGCGCAATCAGCCGATCCGTGATGATCTGGAATGGCTGTCTGATTTCAACGAGCAGGTCCGCCTGCGGCGGCAGGTCGTCGAGGCGGTGAAGCCGAATGTCATGCGCCTGATTGCGGCGACGCTGGGCGAGCGTCTCGGTGCGCCGCCCGACGCCGAACGACTTGCCCGCTGGCGCGAGGCGGCGAACGAGCAAGCCGCTGCCGATGCCGCCTATGCCTATGACGGCTATGCCCGGCTCAAGGTCGTGTCCGCTCTCGAGGAACTGGCGTCCCTCCTGCGTCGCCGTGGTGGCCTGCGCGACCGCCGCGAGGCCGAGCGCCTCGTTACCCTGTGGGCGAAGCGGCAGGGCATCCGCTCCATCTCCGATCCGGCGATCGAGGCGCAGACTGCGGAAAAGGCCGCCTGGGTCGTCTTCCTGCGCCATTTCGACATTCGCTATCGTCAGCGGCGGCTGCGGTTTCTCATCCGGCGCCTCAACGAGCTCTATCAGGAGCCCGATGCGGCCACGGCGCCCGAGGGTCGGGCCTGGATCGACCGCATCAAGGCGCTGATGTACGAACAAAGCGAGGGGTTGGCACGGCTCGCCGATGGACACGGACTTGCGAAACCGTCCGACCCGGACAGGCCGATGGACGCGCTCGGCATCGCAAGCTTTTTTGAAAAGCTGGCCGAGACGATGGATCTGCCGGCGGCCGATGCCGCCCTCGACCGGCTTGTCGCCGAGTGCTGCGATCGCTGCCCCGGCGAGGGGCTCGCGCGCGAGCTCATCGTTACCTATCTCGGTTTTGCCTTCTATGACGTCGTTACCTTTCCCATGGCCCAGCGGCGCGATCTCGAGACGCTCGAGGAGATCAAGGTGGACCGCATTTCGGTCAATGACGCCAATACCCTGCGCAAGGGCAGCGCGCGGCAAATCCTGAAGGGCGTCGAGTTCGGCAATTTTGGCGCCTTCTTCTCGCGCCGCTTCCGCGAAAACGACTATCTGTGGGGGCGGCTCACCGGCGCCGAGCGCCTGGTTGACATCGTCGTCAGTGCGGTGCCGGAGGCGGTGCGCACGGGCCGCGTCGACCCGGTCGCGATCAAGAAGCGACTCTTTCTCGCCATTCTCGAGGCAGAGACGCCGCATCTGCCGGCCGTCGCCGGCATGATCGCCGATCTGCGCCGCGACGCCGAGCGCCTTTGAGGGCTTATCCCGTCCCGCGCCCGAGCGCCCGCCAGCCGATGTCGCGGCGGCAGAAGCCCTCGGGCCAGTCGATGCGGTCGATAGCCTCGTAAACGCGCGCCCGCGCCGCGGCAACGGTGGGCGCCCGGGCGGTGACATTGAGCACCCGCCCGCCGGCGGCCCGGAGCGTGCCGTCCGGATCGCGCGTCGTGCCGGCGTGAAAGACGACGAGATCGGGCTCTGCCTCGAGCGCCGCAAGCCCGCGGATGACGCTGCCCTTCTCGTATTGGCCCGGATAGCCCTTTGCCGCCATGACCACGGTCAGCGCCACATCGTCACGCCAGGCGAGCGAGACACCGTCGAGACGGCCACCAGCGGTCGCCGCCAGGGCGGGGACGATGTCGCTCGCGAGCCGCATCATCAGGACCTGGCATTCGGGATCGCCGAAGCGGACATTGTATTCGATGAGCTTCGGCCCCTGGGGTGTGATCATGAGCCCGGCATAAAGGACGCCGCGATAGGGTGTCCCGGCCGTGGCGAGCGCCCGCGCGGTGGGCCGCATGATCTCGTCCATAACCCGGCTCGCCATCGCGGCATCGAGCACCGGGGCAGGGGAATAGGCGCCCATGCCGCCGGTATTGGGCCCCTTGTCTCCGTCATAGGCGCGCTTGTGATCTTGTGCTCCGACGAGGGGCAGCACCTCCTCGCCGGCGACCAGGGCAAAAAAGCTCGCCTCCTCGCCGGCGAGGAATTCCTCGATGACGAGGCTCTCTCCGGCAGCACCGAAGCGGCCACCGAGCATGTCGTCGATGGCGGTATCGGCCTCGGCCAGCGTTTCGGCGATGACCACGCCCTTGCCAGCGGCAAGCCCGTCCGCCTTGATCACGATCGGAAGCGCGTGGGCCCGGACGAAGGCCTTCGCCGCGGCGGCATCGGCAAATCGCTCATAAGCGGCGGTGGGAATGTTGTGACGGGCGCAAAGATCCTTGGTGAATCCTTTCGAGCCCTCGAGCCGCGCCGCCGCCGCGGAAGGACCGAAAACGGGTATGCCGGCAGCATCAAGGGCGTCAGCAAGACCGCCGACGAGGGGCGCCTCGGGTCCGACGACGACGAGATCGATCGCTGCCCTGTCGCAGAAATCGATCACCGCGCGGTGGTCGTCGGGGTCGAGCGCGACGCAATCGGCGTGCACCGCAATCCCGGCATTGCCCGGCGCTGCATAGAGCCGGCCGAGGCCCGGTGACTGCGCCATCTTCCAGGCGAGAGCGTGTTCGCGGCCGCCACCACCGATGAGCAGGATGTTCATGGCCCTTTCCGTTCTGCGTCCGAGCAACGAGACCGCTTTTAGAGCAGTTGGTGCCGGGCGTGAACCCGTGTTCCGGAGGCGGTCCGCCCTGCAAGATCGGAGCAGCACGGCGTTGATCGCCGGGCGTTCGCACGGCTATGAAGAGGCATGGTGACGTCGCCGGGCAATATCCACGAATACACCGTCTCCGAACTTTCCTTTGCGCTCAAGCGCACGGTGGAGGGCGAGTATGCGCTGGTCCGCGTGCGCGGCGAGCTGTCCGGGGTCAAGCGCCATAGTTCGGGGCACCTCTATTGCACGCTCAAGGACGAGAAGGCGGCGCTCGACGGGGTCTGCTGGCGCTCCATCGCGGCGCGGCTTCCCTTCAAGCCCGAGGACGGGCTCGAGGTGGTGGCGACGGGCAAGCTCTCGACCTATCCCGCGCGCTCGAAATACCAGCTCGTCATCGAGCAGATGGAGCCCGCCGGGGCCGGCGCCCTGATGGCCCTTCTCGAGGAACGCAAGAAGAAGCTCGCGGCGGAAGGGCTGTTCGATCCGGCGCGCAAGCGGCCGCTGCCCTTTTTGCCCGAGGTGATCGGCGTCGTGACCTCGCCGACGGGGGCGGTGATTCGCGATATCCTGCACCGGCTCGCCGACCGCTTTCCGCGCCATGTGCTTCTCTGGCCAGTGCCGGTGCAGGGCGAGGGCGCGGCGGAGAAGATCGCCGCCGCCATCGCCGGCTTCAACCGGCTCGCCGATGAGGAACGGATTCCGCGCCCCGATGTCATGATCGTCGCTCGTGGCGGGGGCTCGATTGAGGACCTCTGGGCCTTCAACGAAGAAGTCGTCGTGCGTGCCGTGGCGGACAGCCGCATCCCGGTGATCTCTGCAGTCGGGCACGAGACCGATACCACGCTCATCGATCATGCCGCCGACCGCCGCGCGCCGACACCGACGGCGGCGGCCGAGATCGCGGTACCGGTGCGCGGCGAGCTGCTCGCGCGGCTCGCCGAACTCGATTCGCGCCGGCTCAATGCTTGGGCCCGGCTGAGCGAGCGACGCCGCGAACGGGTCGCGCATCTCGCCCGCGCCTTGCCACGGCCACGCGATCTCGTCGGTCTCGCGCGGCAGCGGCTCGACGATCTCGGCACCCGCCTGCCGCAGGCGCTGCGCGCCCATGTCCGTGCCGAGGAGAGCCGGCTCTTGCGCCTGAGCGGGGCGCTCACGCCACATCGGCTGCGCCAGCATGTCCTCTTCGAGCGGCGGCGTGCGGGCGATCTCGCACGACGTCTCACGCCCGCCATGCGGCAACGCCTTGCCGATTCGCGCGGTCGCGTCGAGGCTGCCGGGCGGCTTCTCGAATCGATGAGTTATCGCGCCGTTCTCGCCCGCGGCTATGCCGTTCTGCGCGACGATGCGGGCCAGCCGGTGACCCGTGCGGCAGCGCTCACCGCGGGCATGCATGTGACGGCCGAGCTTGTCGACGGGCGCAAGGGGCTCGTCGTCGAGGGGACGCCGGGAGCGCGACCGCCGCGCCGTCGTGACACGCGCGCGGCCGAGGCGCCGAAGCAGCAGCGACTCTTCTGATCAGGACGGACATGCGACCATTTGACGCCATGGCGTCAAATGCTAGTCTGGGCGCCGCAGGACCCGGTTCCCCCGCTGCGGCGGGCCGGGCAAGCAAGGGAGAAGAGCAATATGCAGAAGATCACGGATTCGCTTCAGATGACGGTGATCGCCGGCCTCGTGCTCACCGTGATCGTGCTCCTCGTGGCGCCGATCATCGCGGGCGACGGGGGCAGTGTGCAGGGTGCCGTTCAGGAACTGTCGGACAAGGTCAAGGGGGAGTAGGGATATGGACGTCGATTTTGGCAGTTTGGCCTTCTATGTCCGCTGGCTGCACGTGCTTTCGGGCGTCATGTGGATCGGGCTTTTGTGGTATTTCAACTTCGTCCAGGTCCCGGTGATGGGCGAGATCCCTGACGAGCAGAAACCGGCGGTCTCCAAGCATATCGCGCCCAAGGCGCTGTTCTGGTTCCGCTGGGGGGCGATGGCGACGATCATCTTCGGGCTCTGGCTCGCCTGGCTTAACGGCTATATCTGGGATGTGCTGAAGCTCGGTGCCGGCCAGGGCAGCCTCAATCTCACGCTGCTCGGCTTCGGCATGTGGTTCGGCATCATCATGTGGTTCAATGTCTGGTTCGTCATCTGGCCGAATCAGAAGATCGCGCTCGGTCTCGTCGAGGCCGAGGCGGATGCCAAGCCGAAGGCGGCGGCAACGGCGAAGATGTTCTCGCGCATCAACACATTGCTTTCGATCCCGATGTTCTTCGGCATGCTGTCGGCCAGCCATTTCGGCTGAAATCCCGACCGGAAGTCATGGAACGGGGCGGGCTCGGCCCGCCCCGTTTCTTATTGGGGGGACATATTAATCGGGATC
>RFKS01000091.1 GCA_003694205.1 Alphaproteobacteria bacterium
ATCGTGTTCTGCAGTGCCGCCGCCGCCAACGCGTCGGTGTCACCGACGAGAAAGATCCCACTTTGTGCACGCGCCGCCCGTGCCGCCGCGGCCTGCTGCTCGATGCGCTCCGCCGAGGCCGCGATGCGACGATACCGGGCCAGCCGGTCGCGCGCCTCCTGCAGCCGCTCCGCGGCCGCGTCATAGGCCCCGAACAAGGGCACGTAGACCGCTGTTGCCGCACCGCCAAGAAAGAGGGCGAGCAGCGCCAGCGCAATCCCGCGCGAGAGCCAGGGTGGCAGCCGCCCGGTCATGGCCCCGCCTCCTCATCCACTTCCCGGTCATGACCATCGCCATCCTGACGCTCGGCGGCGAGGCTGAAGCGCTCGCGCCCGAGACGCTGGTCCTGCATCACCGGCGACAGAAACCGGGCACCGCCGAGATGCTCCGTCCCCTCGATCCAGGAAATCGCGTCCGACGCCTTTTCCGCATAACCCGAAAGGGTCACACCCGTCCCATCGGCACCGAACTCGATCAGGAAGGCGGTGTCGGGAATGGCCGCGGTGACTTCCGCAAGCAGGGCCAGCGCCATCGGTTCGCGGGCCTTGCGCGCAAGCAGCCGCGATTCGGCGTCGGCCAGCGCCTGCATCTCCCGGCGCAGCGATTCGACCCGCGCTGCGGCCGCGCGTGTGCGCGCCGACTCGGCCTCGACGCGGGCCAGGTCCTCGTTCACACGGGCGACCGGCAGATAGGCGGCGAGAAAAAAGGCGACGGCCGCGCCCAGGGCAAGGACGCCGGCAACGCCACGCCAGCTTTGCCCCTTGCGCGCCATGGCGGCGGGCAACGGCAGCCGCCCTCCGCCCTCTCCGGCGACAATCCGGTCGGGCCGAATGCCGGCCGCGGCGAGGAACGCCAAGGGCTCGTCGATATCGGTGCGGCGCACGACCTCGAGCCGAACCGCAATTTCGCCCTCCACTCCCGACCCCGAAAGCGGCGTGACGGTGAAATAGACCTGGTCCTCACCGAAGGGGGTCTGTCGGTCGATGTCGTAGCCGATCGCCTCGGCCAGGCTGTGCCGGGCCGCTGCGGGCACACGGATGGTGCGCGACAGCACGCGCGACGGCGCGACGCGGAGGAAGCTGCGGTCATAATATCCGTCAGCCGCGGCAAGCAGGGACCTCAGCTCGGTGGCAACTGCATCCCCGGTCCGCTGCGCGAACGCCACCGTTCCCAGCTCCCGCACCGTGTCGCCATGACGGTGTCGAAGCCGCACCCGGCTGCCGTCAGTTTCGATTTCGAGAATCGCGAACAGGCGGCGGACCCGACGGGCCAGCGCAGCCGGGACGAGCGCGGCGAGGTTCGACATCCACCAGCGCCAGAAACGACGCAGGAGATCAACGAGTTGAGACCAGTCGAGCTCCATTCCGTCCTGCCCCATCCATTGCCGGGTGGCCTCCACCCGGTCGCCGTCGCCCACGCGGCGCAACGCATGAGCATAGGCGACTGCGCATCATCCGGCCAGCGCATGCGCGACATCGGTTCGCGACCACAGGCTGCCGAACCATCCCTTACTGCTCTTTTTTGGACGGTTCCACCGTAATCCGGCCGGTCAGCCAGTCGATGTCGATGCGGTACGAGCGGTCCCCGCGCCCGAGCATGATCCGCCCGCCGGACGCCGATCCGTCGCCAAAGAAGGCAAAGGCGGCGCGATCCTCGGCTTGGTCGATCGCGTCGGCCGCGGCCTCGACCGCGATCGCCGTCTCCGCCGGCAGTCGTGCGGCAAGGTTGCCGGGGGGGCCGAATCGGGCCTCGTCGATATCGATGACCAGCATTGCCGTGCGACCGCCGGCGATGGCCCGGGCGCGGGTCGCACGCAGGGCCGCGGCGAGCTCCTCGCTGCCCGCGGCCAGCCGCGCCCCTGGCAGCGCCCGGTGCAGGCGTGGCGTCGCCAGCGCCAGCACGAGGCCGATGATCGCCAGCACGACGATAAGCTCGATAAGCGTGAAGCCGGCGGCGCCGCGGCGACGGCGCCCCGCCATCGACCGGGTCAATTCAGAATGGCAGGTCATAGCTCGCCAGGATGGCCGACAGAATCGACCCGACGATTGCCACCACGAGGACGCCGAGCGCCAGTGTCACGGCTGGCACGAGAAGCGCGACAAGCCGTTTGATCTCGCGCGCGACCTCTTCCTCATGAATGCGGGCGACGGTGAGCAGCATCGTCGCCAGCGCGCCGCTGCTCTCGCCGACGCGGACCAGCCGCTCGGCCATCGGCGGCAGGATGCCCGCCGCCGCCAGCGGCCCGCTCACGCCCTCGCCGCGCCGGACCCTGGGGACGATCCCCTCGATTCCCTGGACGAGGACGGCGTTGGCGAGCGTGCGTGCCGCCATGCTCAGCGCCGGCACGAGATCGACCCCATTCTTGAGCAGGGTCCCGAGGCTGCGTGCGAAACGCGCGGTCTCGGTTTTGGCGAGAACCGGGCCGACCAGCGGCATATGCAGAAACCTTGCATCGAGCGCCCGGCGCAGGCGGGCATCGTGCCAGGCCGCGCGCAAGCCAATAGCGGCGAGCAGCAAAAGCAGCAGGATCAGCCAGCCGTCCGCGCGCAGCATACGGGACAGCCACATGACGGCGGCCGCCGTCATCGGAAGGCTGTCCCCGGCGCCCTCGAACAGCGGCTCAAATTCGGGAATGACGGCGAGCAGCAGGATGAGCACCGAGCCCACCGCGGTTACCAGAACAAGCACCGGATAGACGAGCGCGGAGCGAATATCCTGCCTCAGCCCGCGGGCACGCTCGACGGAATCGGCGAGGTCGCGCATGACCTCGGCAAGCGTGCCGCCGGCCTCGCCCGCGCGCACCAGCCCGACATAGTAGGGCGGAAAGGCATCGCCATGCTCGGCCAAGGCATCGGCCAGCGACGCCCCGCTGCGGACACGGGCCAGCACAGCCCGCACGGCCTCCCGCATGGCCGGTACGGATTCGTCTTCCGCGGCTTCCGCCAGCGCCTGCTCGAGCGGTAGCCCGGCACCGAGCAGGGTCGCTACGCCGCGCGTGAAAAGGGCGAGCGCCGCCTCGTCGACCCTGCGCTGCGACCCGAGATCGAGCTTCAGCCTGAGGCCGTGCCCCTTGCGCTGCGCCTTGAGCGGGCGCAGGCCTTCGGCCTTGAGGGCGGCGACGAGTTCGCCCCGGTCCACGCTTTCGCGCTCGCCATCGACAATCTCGCCCGCGGCATTCAGCGCCCGGTAGACGAAGCGCGGCATGGTGTCAGGAATCCCTCGTCACGCGCAAGACCTCCTCGATCGAGGTGATGCCGGCAAGGGCCTTGGCAACGCCGTCCTCATAAAGGGTCCGCATGCCTGCCGCGCGCGCCGCACGCCCGACCGCCTCGGCGTCACCTCCCTTGAGGATGATGCGGCGGATCTCGTCATCGACGATGAGCGTTTCAAGCAGGCTCGTGCGGCCGAAATAGCCTGTGCCGTTGCAGGCCTCGCAACCGCCCGCGCGCCAGAGGCGGAAGGGAGCCTGCGCCAGGCGCTCGAGTCCGAGATGCGTGGCGAGCGCCGCGTCGGGCTCATAGGAGGTCCGGCAAGACTCGCACAGTCTGCGCACCAGCCGCTGCGCCGCGACGCCGTTCACCGTCGCCGTCACCAGATAGTCCTCAACACCCATGTCGAGAAGCCGGGTGATCGAGGCGGCGGCGCTGTTGGTATGCAGCGTGGAGAGGACGAGATGGCCGGTGAGCGCCGCCTGCGCCGCGATCTCGGCGGTCTCGAGATCGCGGATCTCGCCGACCAGCACGATATCCGGATCATGGCGCAGGATCGAACGCAGGACATCGGCGAAGCCGAGCCCGATCGATGGCCGGACCTGGATCTGGTTGACACCGTCGAGCTGGTACTCGACGGGATCCTCGACCGTGATGATCTTGCGCCCCACCTCGTTGAGCCGCGACAGCGCCGCATAGAGCGTCGTCGTCTTGCCGGACCCTGTGGGACCGGTAACGAGAAAAATGCCGTTCGGCCGGTCGAGCGCGGCGAGAAATCGTTCGAGCGCGGCGCCGTCGATGCCGAGGGCCGCGAAGTCGAGCGCGATCGATTCGCGGTCGAGCACACGCAGCACGACCCCCTCCCCGTAGAGCGACGGCAGGGTCGAGACACGCAGGTCCACGGGCGTGCCGCGCACCACGATCTTGATGCGCCCGTCCTGCGGCAGGCGCCGTTCGGCGATATCGAGCCGCGCCATGATCTTGATCCGTGAGACGATGGCCGCGCGCAGTCGGAAGGGTGGCGGATCGCCCTCGGTGAGGACGCCGTCGATGCGATAGCGGAGCCGGAGCCGGTTCTCGAACGGCTCGAGATGAATGTCCGAGGCACGGCGCTCGATGGCGGCCGCAATCATGCGATTGACGAGGCGGACGACCGGCGCCTCGCTTGCCAGGTCGCGCAGACGCTCGATATCGGTCTCGAGCCCCTCGTCACCGCCGAGTTCCGTCTCCTCGGCGACGGGCTCCGCCGCCGCGCCACCATAAAGTCGGTCGAATGCGTGTTCGAATTCGGTCGGGATGGCGACACGGGGGCGAACCGTACGCCCGGTCGCAAGCCGGATGGCG
>RFKS01000092.1 GCA_003694205.1 Alphaproteobacteria bacterium
AACACCGTTGTCCTCAAGCCGGCCGAGTACACCAGTCTCACGGCGCTCTACTTCGCCGAACTCTGTCACGAGGCGGGACTGCCGAAGGGCGTTCTCAACATTGTCACCGGCGCCGGCGAGACCGGGGCGCTCGTCGTCGAACATCCCGATGTCGACAAGGTTGCCTTCACCGGCTCGACCGAGGTCGGCCGGCTGATCCGTCAGCGAACGGCGGGCAGCGGCAAGAAGCTGACCCTCGAGCTCGGCGGCAAGTCGCCCTATCTCGTCTTCGAGGATGCCGATCTCGACGGCGCCGTCGAGGGGCTGATCGATGCCATCTGGTTCAATCAGGGGCAGGTCTGCTGTGCCGGCTCGCGGCTGCTTGTCGAGGAAAGCGTCGCCGATCGCTTCCTCGCCAAGGTGAAGACTCGGCTCTCGCATTTCCGCATCGGCGACCCGCTTGACAAGGCGGTCGACATGGGGGCCATCGTCGATCCGGTGCAGAAGGAGCGCATCGCGCGCCTTGTCGACGAGAGTGTGAAGCAGGGCGCGACGCGCTGGCAGCCGGACATCCCCTGCCCCGAGGAGGGCTGCTTTTTCCCGCCGACGCTGCTCACCGAGGTCGCGCCCTCGAACATCGCCGCGCAGGAGGAGATTTTCGGCCCGGTGCTGACCGCGACCACCTTCCGCACACTCGCCGAAGCCGCCGAGCTCGCCAACAACACGCGCTACGGCCTCGCCGCCACGGTGTGGTCGGAGAACATCAACCGCGCGCTCGAGGTGGCAGGGCTCATCAAGGCCGGCGTGGTGTGGATCAACACCACCAACCAGTTCGACGCCGCCTGCGGCTTCGGCGGCTATCGCGAATCCGGCTTCGGCCGCGAGGGTGGGCTCGAGGGCATGTATGAGTATCTCAAGCCGAAAGGCGCCTGGCGCGAGAAGGCAAGCGATCTCGTCGCCGCGCCGGAACCGCAGGAACCGCCGGTCGCCCTTGCCCCCATCGACCGCACACCGAAGAACTATATCGGCGGCAGGCAGACGCGTCCCGATGGCGGCAACAGCCGCCTCGTCCTCGACGCCCGGGGGCACCCGGCCGGCCGCGTCGCCGAGGGCAACCGCAAGGACATCCGCGATGCCGTCGAGGCCGCCTTCGGGGCCGCGGGCTTCGCCCGCACGACCGCACACAACCGAGCGCAGATTCTCTACTACATCGCGGAGAACCTGGCGCTTCGCGAAGAGGAGTTCGCCCGCCGGCTGAGCGCGCTCACCGGCGAGAGCGCGAAAGCCGCGCAGCGCGAGGTCGAGGCCGCCATCTCGCGGCTCTTCAGCTACGCCGCCTGGGCCGACAAATATGACGGGCTCGTGCACACGCCGCCGGTGCGCAATATCGCGCTCGCGGTCAACGAGCCGATCGGCGTGATGGGCATCGTCTGCCCCGACCGCCATCCGCTCCTGAGCTTCGTCTCGCTGATGGCACCGGCCTTTGCCATGGGCAACCGTTCGGTGATCATCCCGTCCGAGCGCTATCCGCTCCTCGCCACCGATTTCTATCAGGTGCTCGAGACCTCCGATGTGCCCGCGGGCTCGATCAATATCGTCACTGGTGCGCGCGATGCCCTGACAAAGGTGCTGGCGCAACATGATCAGATCGAGGGTCTTTGGTATTTCGGCTCGGCAGAGGGCAGCCGCATGGTGGAAGCCGAGTCAGCGCACAATCTGAAGCGCACCTGGGTCAATTACGGCCGGGCCCGCGACTGGTTCTCACCGCAGCATGGCGAAGGCCGCGAATTCCTGCGCGAGGCGACGCAGGTCAAGAATGTGTGGCTGCCCTATGGGGACTAGGGTGGTCGCACAGCGGCACCCGCGTGCCACCGGGATCGCGGGCTCATGATCGCGCTGCTCGGTGCTGCCGCGCTCATTGCGATCGCCATTGTGGCGTCCGGCGCGCGCCGGCACATCAATCCGCGCGTGGTGGCGAGCGCTTTCCTGCTGCAGGCGGGAATCGGTGCCTTCGCGCTCTACTGGGAGCCGGGCAAGGCCCTGCTCGGAAAGCTCGCCACCGGGGTGCAGAAGATCGTCGGCTATGCCGACCAGGGAATCGTCTTCCTGTTCGGCCCGCTCGGCGGCGACAGCCTCGGCTATATCTTTGCCTTCCGCGTGCTGCCGGTGATCGTGTTCGTCTCCTCGGTGATCGCGGTGCTCTACCATCTGCGCGTCATGCAGTGGCTGGTGCTCATCATCGGCGGTGCCCTCAGGCGGCTCATCGGCACACGCCAGATCGAAAGCCTGTCGGCGGCGGCCAACATCTTCGTCGGCATGATCGAGGCGCCGCTCGTCGTGCGCCCGTATCTGCGCGAGATCAGCCACTCGCAACTCTTCTGTGTCATGGCCGTGGGCCTTGCCTCGGTCTCCGGCGCCATCCTCGTCGGCTATGCAAGTCTCGGCATCCGCCTCGACTATCTGCTGCCGGCTGCCTTCATGGCAGCACCGGGCGGCCTCCTCATGGCGAAGCTGCTGCTGCCCGAGGATCCGGACCTGCCATCCGAAGATGTGAAGGCGCTGAAGATCGATTCGTTCGACCCCGACCACCGCCCGGCGAACATCATCGAGGCAGCGGCCGATGGCGCCATGGCGGGCCTCCGGATCGCCGTCGGCGTCGGCGCCATGCTGCTTGCCTTCGTCGCCATTCTCGCCTTGCTCAACGATCTCTTCGGATGGGTCGGAGGCTGGTTCGGCTTCGCCGATCTCACGCTGGAACAGGCCCTGGGCACCCTGCTCTCGCCCCTCATGTGGCTGCTCGGCGTCCCCTGGTCCGAGGCGGCGACAGCCGGCAATCTGGTCGGCCAGAAGACCATCCTCAACGAGTTTATCGCTTATGTGGAACTGGCCCGGATCAAGGACACGCTGTCGCCGCACACGGAAGCCGTGGTCACCTTCGCCCTCTGTGGCTTCGCGAATTTCCAGGCGCTGGCGATCATTTTCGGCGGCCTCGGCGCGATGGTGCCGGAACGCAAGCACGAGATCGCACGGCTCGGCCTGCGCGCCGTTCTTGCGGGCTTTTTGTCAAATCTCATGAGCGCGGCGCTGGCCAGCCTGATGCTCAGCCTCTAAAGAGGGCACGCGCACGCGGGAGGAAACGACAGCCATGTATCACCCATCGACCAGCTATGGCAGCCTCGAAGCCCTGCCCGCCGTTGGTCTCGCGCTGTGCGAGGACGCGGCAACGGCGCTCGAGCGCATGGTCACGATTTACGAGCAGGGCATCGCCATGATCAAGGAGGACTTCGAGTCCTTCGTCGCCGGGCAATTGCGTGGCCGCGCCCGTCGTGCTGTCTATCCCTATCTGGCCGCGGAGGTCGAGGCCGGCCCCATCGAGCGCCCGATCAGTCTTGCCTATGGCAAGGTCAATGCACCCGGATTCTACGGCACCACGGTCAGCGAACCGCGGCTGTTCGAGAATTATCTCATCGAGCAGATGAACCTGCTGATCACCAATCACAAGGCCCGTTTCTATGTCGGGCGCAGCCAGACGCCAATCCCGCTCACCTTCGCGCTCGAACGCGCCGCGGCCTCGCTCAGCCTCGAACAGCGCGCCGACCTCAGGCAGCGTTTCGCCATGCCCGACCTCGTGACGACGAATGACGACATCGCCGATGGCCGCCATCCGGTCGGACCGGGCGAGGTCTCACCGCTGTCGCTCTTTCCCGCCGAACGCGTCGATTATTCGCTCCATCGCCTGCGCCACTATACGGCGACGAGCCCGGAGCATTTCCAGCAGTTCGTGCTGTTTACCAATTACCAGCGCTATGTCGACGAATTCATCGAGTTCGGGCGCAAGGAGGTGGAGGCAGGCTCCTACGACATGCTCGTCGAGCCGGGCGACCGCATCCACCGCAAGGGCCGCAAGCCGAGCCGGGCGCCGGTCGCCAAGCCGCCGCAGATGCCCGCCTATCATCTCGTGCGCGAGGGACGGACGGGAATCACCCTCGTCAATATCGGCGTCGGACCGTCGAATGCGAAGACGGTGACCGATCATCTCGCGGTGCTGCGCAGCCATGTCTGGCTGATGGTCGGGCATTGCGGCGGACTGCGCGGCAGCCAGCGCCTTGGCGATTACGTGCTCGCACACGCCTATCTGCGCGACGACCATGTGCTCGACCAGGCGCTGCCACCCGCCATTCCGCTGCCCACGATCGCCGAGGTGCAGCTCGCGCTCGCAAGCGCGGTGAGCGAGGTCACCGGGCTCCAGGGCAAGACCCTCAAGGATCGCCTGCGCACCGGGACGGTGGTGACCACCGACGACCGCAACTGGGAGCTCCGCATCCAGGAGCTTGGCGTGCGCTTCAACCAGAGCCGGGCCATCGCCATCGACATGGAGTCGGCCACCATCGCCGCCAATGCCTATCGCTTCCGCGTTCCCTACGGCACCCTGCTCTGTGTTTCCGACCGGCCCCTGCACGGCGAGATCAAACTCCCCGGTATGGCCGATGCCTTCTATGAGAAGAGCGTGAGCCAGCATCTCCAGATCGGCATCCGGGCGATGGAACTGCTGCGCCGTGAGGCGGCCTCGGGGACCCTGCATTCGCGCAAGCTCCGCTCGTTCAACGAGCCTGCCTTCCGCTGAAGGCGGCATGACCGCGGACAGGCCATCGTCGATGCGCCGCTTTGTGATACGGCAACTCCCGCGAGAGAATGGCTCCACTTAATCCTTTTTTAGCTTAAGCCGGCGATCCTGAAGCGAGATCAGAATCTCGCGCGACTTTTTCAATCAGGTGGCGACGCCGTGCTGCGGCAAAGGGACCAGAAGAACCGCATCGGGAAGTCTCTTGAGGTGTCCCCAGCCACGAGGGGCGACCGGGATTCAGGCCGCTCGTTCCTGCACCGGCACACGGTCCTTCTCGCGCTTCTCTTCGCGGCGGTCGTCCTGGCCGGTCTCGCCGCCTATGAGATGGGCGAGGCCGACCGTCAGATTCAGCGCGCCCGCCTCGCGGTCCTGCAGGAGCTCAACACCGTCCGTGCCACCCTCGGCGGCGCCATCCAGCGCGATGTCGCCCTGATCCGTGGCCTCGTTGTCGATATCGGCATCGAGCCGGATCTGGGCGAGCAGGAATTCGACCGCTTTGTCGCCGGCCTGTTGCGACAGCAGACCTTCATCACGCACATCGCGGCGGCGCAGGACTTCATTGTCACGCGGCTGTATCCGCGCAAGGGCAATGAAGCGGTCATGGGACTTGACTACCGCACGCTGCCGGAACAGCTCGCGGTGATCAGGAAAGTCCTTGCGGAAGGACGCATCCGCGTCGCCGGCCCGCTCGATCTCGTACAGGGCGGTCGTGGGCTGATCATCCGGGCGCCGGTTCATCGGCTCGACATCTCCTCGACCGGTGAAATCCGGGAAGGATCGTTGTGGGGCTTCGTATCGGCGGTGATCGATTATGACGCCCTCGTTCGCGCGACGGGCATCACCGACCCCACCTATCCGCTCGATGTCGCCATCCGTGGCAAGAACAGCCTCGGCGAAAAGGGGGAGACCTTCTTCGGCGACCCGGCAGTACTGAAGCGCGACCCCGTCCTTCTTGACGTTGCATTGCCGTCCGGCTCCTGGCAGCTTGCGGCGGTGCCGCGCACGGGCTGGACGGTCGAAGAGCGACTGGTAACCGCGCCACGCCTCGCGACGGCGATGATCCTGCTGACAATTTTTGTCTTCGTGCGACTGAAGCTGTCGGCAGACGCCGAACGCGCCGCCGCACATCGGGTTATCGAGCGCTCGGAGAAGCGCTTCCGCACCCTCTTCAACCACGCCGAGGACGGCATCCTGATCATCGACCTCGTACAGAGATGCGTCGCCGATGCCAATCTCGCCGCTGTCAAGATGCTGGGAACGACCGCCTTTGCCCTGAGGGGCGCACCGATAGACGCGATTCTCGCCCCGCACGACCGGGAGACACCGGATGGTCGCACGGGGGAAAAACCCGCGGCGCTCGGCCCCGGCCTGTCCCGCACCGTTCTCCGCCGCATCGACGGTTCCACGCTGCCGGTGGAAATCAGCGCCGCCGAAGTCGATATCGGCGAGGGCCGGATGCTGATCGCCCATTTCCGCGACATCACCGACTGGATCGAGCGCGAGGAACGGCTGCACCGCGCACAGGTGGAGGCTGAGCGGGCGAATCGCCTCAAGTCGCGATTCCTTGCCAATTTCAGTCACGAGATCCGGACCCCGCTCAATGCCATCGTCGGCTTTTCCGAGATCATGCAGAAATGCCTTTTCGGCCCCATCCGGCCGGCACGCTATGCCGGCTATGTCGAGGATATCCACAAGAGCGCCACCCATTTGCTCGGACTCATCAACGCCATTCTCGACCTGTCGCGGATCGAGGCTGGCGAGATGCCGCTGTCGCCCGAATGGTTGCCGCTCGACCGCGTCGTTGATGAGAGCTGCAACATCATCTCTCCCCTGGCAGAGAAACGCGGTATTGCTCTGGAAAGCAATCAGGTAGCGGACTCGATCCAGGTCCATGCGGACGCCATGCGTCTCAGGCAGATCCTGATCAATCTCCTCAACAACGCGGTCAAGTTTACCGATCGCGGCGGACAGGTTTCCGTCAGCGCCCGCCGGGCGCGGGACGGCGGTATCGAGCTTTGCGTTCGGGACACCGGCTGCGGCATGACCCCTGAGGAGATCCACGACGCACTGCGGCCCTTCGGGCAGGTCGCCCGCCACCGGGCCCGGGCGCAGGGTGGCAGCGGCCTCGGGCTGACGCTTACCCGTGCGCTCGCCCAGATACAGGGGATTTCGATGCGCCTGGAATCAGCGGTCGGCAAGGGAACGACGGTCCGCCTGCGATTCCCTCCGGCGCTGATCCGCGAAGACCCGACCGGGCATGCAGAGATGGAGGAGACGGCCCCTCCAGCACGAGCGGCCCGTAGCAATACAGGCTGATCGGCACGAATCGGTGGTGCGGCGGCACAGCCTTGCATGCGGCCGGCACAGCCATTAGATGGAAGGGGTCATGTCGACCCGACGCCTTGCGCTTCTGTTCATCTTTCTCATCGGCGCCGCAGGGGGCGCGACCCTTGTCGCGAGGACGGACACGGTGCCTGCCGCGGCGCGTATCGCGCCAGAGACGGCCTTTGCGGCGGCACAGGCGGGCAAGCGCCTGCTGATCGATCTGCGGACCCCCGCCGAATGGCGCGAGACCGGGGTTGCGACGAATGCGGTAACGCTCGATTTCAACGCCTCGGGCGGGGGCACTTCCTTCGTCGGGCAGGTTCTCGCCCTTGTCGACGGCGATCGCAGCCGCCCGGTTGCGCTCATCTGCGCCCGTGGAAACCGCTCGGGGCGCGCCTGGCGTCTGCTGCACGACGCCGGCTTCGGCGACGTCAAGGACGTCGCCGAGGGCATGCTCGGCAATGATCTCGGCCCCGGCTGGCTCGGCCGCGGCCTGCCGACAACG
>RFKS01000093.1 GCA_003694205.1 Alphaproteobacteria bacterium
CCTTCTGCCCGGCCTCGCCCAGATAGGCGCCCCAGGGGAAAGCGGCGATCGAGACCTCGACCGGACTCGCGCGGCCCAAGAGTCCGATGCCGCCATAACCCTTGTAGGCGATCGGCCGCACATAGGCACTTGTGAGTCCGTTCTCCGCGACCACACGGCGCGAGGCGGCGTGCAGCTCGTCTCGCGAATAGGGCAGGTCGATGCCGTAAACGCGGCCCGAATGATAGAGCCGGTCGATATGATCGGTGAGACGGAAAAGCCGCGCGCCCCAGGGGGTCTCGTAGGACCGGATGCCCTCGAATACGGCGGTGCCGTAATGCAGCGCGTGGCTGAGCACATGCACCTTGGCCTCGGCCCAGGGCACAAGCTCGCCGTTCATCCAGATAAACTCGGTTGCGGTTATCGCCATCGTCCGCCTCCTTCGCCCGACCGGGTCCGCGACACGTTTCCACACAATGAAGATCGCATCAATTTTTCACCTTTGTCTTAAGCGCCGGCGCCCGCCGCGGCCGGCACCATTGCCCGATCCGGCGTCTGGCCCGTCCATGGCGGGGCGCCACGCCCACCGCAGTCCACCGCCGCGACCGGAATCAGCTTCTCGAGATGGCGCACGAGGATGGCCGGATCCCCGCGGTGCCAAGGCAGGCGCGCGAGCTCGAGCTCGAGCCGGCAGCCGCGGTTGCCTTCACGCGTCATGGCGAGCGCTCGCACCCGCCAGCCGCGCCGCTCGATGGTGCCGATGACGCGCATCAGCGCGCCCTCCGAATCGTCGATCAGAATCGAGAAGCGCTCCATCATTGTCTTGTCTCCTCAAGCATCTCGTGATTGTCAGCGCCGGGCGGCACCAGCGGCCAGACATTGGCTAGTGGATCGATCTTCACGTGCAGCAGGGCGGGACCCTCGGCGCCGAGCAGCCAGTCGATGGCGCCGGCTACCTCGTCGCGATGTTCGATGGTCCGTGCCGCAAGGCCGAAGACCCGGGCGAGCGCAGCGAAATCGGGATTGTCGGAGAGATCGACCTCGCTCAGCCTGCCGTCGAAGAAAATGTCCTGCCACTGGCGCACCATGCCCAGTGCCTGATTGTCGAGCAGCACGATCTTGAGCGGCAGGCGGTAGCGATTGAGCGTCGCCAATTCCTGGATGTTCATCATGATTGAACCGTCGCCGGTCACCGTGACGACGCGCGCACCCGGCGCGGCATGAAGCGCGCCGATGCCGGCGGGAATGCCGTAGCCCATGGCGCCGAGTCCGCCCGAGGTGAGATGCGCCTCGGGCCGCGTGAAACGACAGTGCTGCGCCGCCCACATCTGGTGCTGGCCGACATCGCAGGTGACGATCAGGTCCTCTCCGGCAGCCTCGGAGAGCGCACGCAGCAGCGCCGGCGCATAGACCCCCTCGCCTGGCGCATCATAGCGCCAGACATGCGCCTTCATGAGCTGCGCCGTCTCCTGCTGCCAGGAGGTGATAGCGAGCGGGCCCGGCCGCAGCGCCTCGAGGGCCTGACCGAGATCACCGACGAGGGCGAGGTCGGCGGCGCGGATCTTGCCCACTTCCGCGGCATCGGCATCGAGATGCAGGATGCGGGCCTCGGGCGCGAAGCCGTCGACGCGGCCGGTCGCGCGGTCGTCAAAGCGCGCGCCGCAGGTGATCAGAAGGTCCGAGCGCTGCACCGCGAGATTGGCCGCCTTGTTGCCGTGCATGCCCAGAAGCCCGAGGAACTCCGGCGCGTCGGTGGGAATGGCGCCGAGCCCCTTGAGCGTTGCGACCACCGGCAGCCCCGTGCGCCGGATGAAGGCGCGGAAGGCCGCGGTGGCCCCGGCAAGGGCGATGCCGCCGCCGGCATAGACAAGCGGCCGCTTTGCCTCCCGGATCATTGCCGTGGCCCGTGCCACCGCTGCCGCCTCGGGCAGCGGCAGCGGCGCCGGCCGTCCCCTTGGCAGCGCGCGCGCCGCCACCGGCGCCATGGCGACGTCCTTCGGCAGGTCGAGGAGCACCGGCCCCGGCCGCCCCGAGGCTGCGATGGCGAAGGCCTCGGCAACCAGTTCCGGGATGCTGTCCGGGTCCGAGAGGATGAAGCTGTGCTTGACCACCGGCAGGGTGATGCCGAAGGTGTCCACCTCCTGAAAGGCGTCACTGCCCATCAGCGGCCGCGCCACCTGTCCGGTAATGGCGACGATGGGCACGCTGTCGGCGAGCGCGTTTGCGAGCCCGGTGACGAGATTGGTGGCGCCGGGTCCGGAGGTCGCAATTGTGACGCCGGTGCGGCCGGTGACCCGCGCATAGCCGTCGGCGGCGAAGATCGCCCCCTGTTCATGGCGGGTCAGGATGTGGGTGAGTGGCGAGCCGACGAGCGCGTCATAGACCGGCATGATGGCGCCGCCCGGATAACCGAAGATGACCTCGACGCCCTGCGCCTCGAGCGCGCGCACGAGCATCTCCCCCCCGCTGGCGGTGCGGGAAGGTGCTGCGGCGGCGGCACTGGCGGCGGCGTCGGTCATCGCTCAGGCATCCGCTTTCTGATTGTGCGCCGGATCGAGCCAGGCCATGCGCGCACGCAGCTGCGCACCGGTTTCCTCGATCGGATGCTCGAGATCCCGACGCAGCATCGCCTTGTAGCGCGGCAGGCCGGCCTGGTTCTCGAGGATCCATTCGCGGGCAAAGCCACCGTTGCGGATGTCGCCAAGGACCTCACGCATGCGTTCCTTCACATGCGCGTCGATGACCCGCGGGCCGCTCGTAAAATCGCCGAATTTCGCGGTCTCGCTGACATAGCGCAGCATCTTCGCAAGGCCGCCCTCCTGCAGCAGGTCGACGATCAGCTTGAGCTCGTGCAGGCATTCGAAATAGGCGACCTCGGGCTGATAGCCGGCCTCGACCAGGGTCTCGAAACCCTTGGTGACGAGCTCGGTGACGCCGCCGCAGAGCACCGCCTGCTCGCCGAAAAGATCGGTCTCGGTCTCTTCGGCGAAGCTCGTCTCGAGGACACCCGCGGCGGTGCCGCCGAGCCCATGCGCATAGGCAAGCGCCCGCGCTTTCGCCTTGCCCGAGGCGTCCTGATGGACCGCGAGCAGGCAAGGCACGCCGCGTCCGCGTTCGAACTCGCGGCGCACGAGGTCACCCGGCGCCTTGGGCGCGATCATCACCACATCGATGTCCGGTGGCGGCGTGATGCGCTCATAGTGGATGGTGAAGCCGTGCGCGAAGAGGAGTGTGTTGTCCGCGGCCAGCGCGGGTGCGATGGCTTCCTTGTAGAGCGCCTCCTGCGCCATGTCGGGCACCAGCATGGCGATGAGATCGCCGGCGGCGGCGGCATCGGCCGGGCGCGCGACCTTGAGACCGTCCTGCCGCGCGCGCTGCCAGCTTGCGCCGCCCTCGCGCACGCCGACGATGACCTCGTGGCCGCTGTCCCTGAGATTGAGCGCATGCGCTCGGCCCTGGCTGCCATAGCCGATGACGGCAACGGTTCGGCCGGCGAGCGCGCTCCTGTCGACATCGGCATCATGAAAGAGCTGCATGGTTTCCTGTCCTTTTCGTTTCCTGTGTGAGCGGGGATCGGGGAGGAATGGTGACCGCGCCTTCGGACGCCGAGGCGACGAGGCGCGCATATTTCGCGTAGGCGCCGGCGAGCGCGGGACGCTCCGGCGCACGCCAGCCGTCACGGCGCGCTTCGAGGTCGGCATCGACGTCTATGCGGCGCGCCGTGGCATCGATGCTGATTCGGTCGCCGTCGCGGAGGAGCGCGATCGGCCCGCCCTCGGCCGCCTCGGGGGCGATATGGCCGACCATGAAGCCGTGCGTCGCGCCCGAGAAGCGGCCGTCGGTGATGAGCGCCACATCAGCGCCGAGGCCCTGGCCCTGGATGGCGGCCGTGACCGCCAGCATCTCGCGCATGCCGGGCCCGCCCTTCGGGCCTTCATAACGGATGACGATGACATCGCCGGCGCGGATGCGGCCCGCCTGCACCGCCGCAAAGGCCGCCTCCTCGCCGTCGAAGACGCGGGCCGGCCCCGAAAAGCGGTCGCGACCGCCGCCGGCACGCTTGAGCACGCAGCCCTCGGGCGCGAGCGCGCCGAAGAGGATGGCATAGCCGCCTTGCGGCTTTATCGGATCGTCGAGCGACCGCACGACGCTCTGGCCGGGACGCTCATAGGCCCCGGCCACCTCCTCGGCGAGGCTGCGCCCGCTCACCGTCGGTGTGTCGTACAGCAGTCCACCATCGAAGAGTCGCCGCGCCACAAGCGCCGTGCCCCCGGCATCCGAAAGCTCGACCGCGGTATAGCGCCCCGCGGGTTTCAGATCCGCAATCACTGGCGTCGACCGCGAGATGGCGTCAAAGCGGTCGATCTCAAACGCGATCCCGGCCTCGCGCGCGATGGCCAGGAGATGCAGGATGAGATTGGTCGAGCCGGCGGTGGCGGCGCCGATCCGCGCCGCGTTCTCGAGGCTTTCCGCGCTCAGATAGCAGCGCGCCGAGACCCCTTCACGGAGACGCTCCATGAGAAGGCGGCCGCAGCGCGCAGCGGCCGCCGGCTTGTCGGGATCGGTGGCGGCGAGATCGTTGGCGCCCATCGGCGAAAGGCCGAGCATGGTGAGCGCCATCGCCATGGTGTTGGCGGTAAACTGCCCGCCGCAGGCCCCGGCACCGGGACAGGCGGCGCGCTCGATGGCCATAAGCTCGGCCGCGTCGATGCGCCCCGCGGCCTCGGCGCCCACCGCCTCGAAGACGTCCTGGATGGTGATGAAGCGGCCATCATGCCGCCCGGGTCGGATCGAACCGCCATAGAGAATGATCCCCGGCAGATCGAGCCGTGCCAGCGCCATCGCCGCCGCCGGGATGGTCTTGTCGCAGCCGACGAGCACCGCCACCGCGTCGAGCGAATGGCCGCGCACCGCAAGCTCGATCGAATCGGCGATCACCTCGCGGCTGATCAGCGAGGCCTTCATCCCCGGCGTGCCCATGGCGATGCCGTCGGTGACCGCGATGGTGTTGAACTCGACCGGCGTGCCGCCGGCGGCACGGATGCCATCCTTCATGGGCTCGGCAAGCGTGCGCAGATGCAGATTGCACGGCGAGACGTCGCTCCAGGTACTGACGACCCCGACCATTGGCCGCGCGAGCGCCGCATCGTCGAGCCCGGTCGCGCGCAGCATCGCCCGCGCCGGCGGCTGCGAGCGCACGGCCTCGCTCGGATAGCGGCGCTCATCTGGCTTCGTCATATCGTTTCCCTGTCGTCAAGAAAGTCATCAAAAAACCCCGCTTCGGCGTGCGAAGCGGGGTCCCCATTGCGTTCACTGAAATCTTGTTGTCAGCCAAGCACCCCGCTCTCTACCCCGATAAGGAGCAGCGTTACGAGTACCAGAATGAGAAGGTCGGCATCGCGCCGCGCGATCGCGAACGCGACCGGCGCACGACGCCGGGTGCGGGCGATGGAAGCTCTTGCGAATTGGTGCGTTGCGATGCTCATGGGCGGCAGACTATCGATGATTCATCCGAGGTCAAGGCAATATTGGAAAAAAATTACGAATTCCTTTCTCCTGCGGCAAGAAAGCGACTCCCGGTCATCCTCTCTTCGCAGTCGCAACAATCGCGGGCGGGGGGGTCAGGCGGAGCCGATCCGGCGTACGTCGCCGCGATCAAAGAGCCATGCCTCCGTATGGGCA
>RFKS01000094.1 GCA_003694205.1 Alphaproteobacteria bacterium
GGAGAATGGTGAAATGGATGAGATCCACCGCCGGATCCGATTTCAGCGTGTCCCGCCACACCCGTTCGCCTGGATGCGGCTCGCCGGAGACGAGAAGCACGCGCAATCGGTCGCGCACCGCATTGATCGTGAACAGGGCGCGGTTGTTGACCAGCACACGTTCGCCCGGCGCGGCCTCGACCGACGCCTCGACGAGGAGCTTGCCGCGCCGCTCGGGCCTGAGCGTGATCTCCACCGGCGTGCCCGGCGTGACCAGTCGCCGCTCGGGCTCGGCGCCGAGCCGACGGATCGTCAGCGTGACCGGCTCCGTGGGTACGATATTGTGCTCGCGCACCACAAGCTGCACCGTCACCGGACGGTCGACGAGGGCGAATTCCGGCGCCTTCAGCACCTCGATGCGACGATCCGGCAGGTCGCGGTCACCGGTAATGAGCGCATGTACTGGCCGCCCGGCGGCGACGATTCGTGCCGCCGCCTCAGGATCGTCGATGCGGCCGTCGCTGATCACCACCGCCGCCGACAGACGGTCGGGCGCCACCTCACCCATGGCCTCGGCGAGCGGTGTCAGGACCTCGCTCCGCCCGTCCGCCTCCGGCGTCTCCACGACCCTGAGCTCGAGGCCGTCCGCAGCGGCCGCGCGCCGCAGGGAAGCCAGCGCCGCCTCCACCTCGCTGCCGCGATCGCCGAGCCGCATGCTGGCACTGCGGTCGACGACGGCGAGCACGATATCGTCGAGTGCGCGCCGCGTCTCCCGCACCATCTGCGGGTTGAGAATGGCCGCCACGAGGGTGAGCAGAAAGGCAAGGCGCCACAGGCTTCCGCGTGCCCGGGCAAGCAGGGCGGGCACCAGTAGAAGCAGAGCCAAGGTGGCGAGGAGGCCAAGCAGCCAGACCGGAAGCAGCGGCGCCAGTTCGATCCCGTGCGTCGTCACCGCATCTACTCCCCGAGCCGTTCGATGAGAGCGGGCAGGTGCAGCTGGTCGCCCTTGTAGGTTCCGGTGAGCGCGTACATGACGAGATTGACGCCGAAGCGGAAGGCGCGTTCGCGTTGTGCAATGCCGCCTTCGAGGGTCGGAACCAGATAATGGTCGCGATCGTCGATTGCCCAGGCGGCGGCCCAGTCACCGCCGCCGATGACGAGCGGGCTGACGCGGGGCTCCTCGGCAGCAGAATCCGCGGTCACCCAGATGGCACGCCCGCTGATGCGCCCGGGAAAGCTGTCGAGCAGATAAAAGGAGCGGGCGAGGATATGGCGGCCCTCGACACGGATCAGCGGCGGCAGGTCAAGGCGGGCGAGCAGCCGCTGCAGGGCCTGACGCGCGACCGGATTTTCGATCCCGAGACCGACCTCGGCGGGATCGCCGGCCCCGGTATCGAAGAGAACGATGCCGCCGCTGGCGAGAAACGCCGACAGCTGCCGGAGCGTCGCCTCGCTGGGCGACGGGGTTTCGGCGGGAACCGGCCAGTAGATGAGCGGAAACAGGCTAAGCGGATCGCGCTCCGGATCGAGCGCCATCGGCGCCCCGAGATGGACCGCGGTGCGCAATTCGAGGACGCGACCAAGACCCCTGAGGCCGGCCTCGGTCAGCCGGTCAATGCGTGCATCGCCGGTGCGAACATAGCCGAGCCGGGTCTCCGAGGTTGCGGCAACGGCAAAGGCCGGGTCGATCGCAGGCGGCGCCGCCTCGGCGCGGGTCGTCAGTGGCAGATTGCATGACGCCAGAAGAAGCAGCGCCGCCGTCGTGCGCCGGGGCCAGCGCGGAATGGCGATCCCGCGCAGGACGAGGCTCGCGACGATATCGGTGAGGGCAAGAAGAAGGATCGCCACCATGAGCGCGGGGGCAAGGTCATGGTCGGTTCGCTCCAACCCCTCCAGCGACTGCATTGGGCCGCTCGCCGGCCGGAAGCGGAAGTTGCCGTCTATGGGACCGTTCGCGCTTGCCAGATTGAGCGCCAGCGGCGCGGAGGATGGTCCGTAGAGCCCCGGCGGATGCGTCGGCGAGGCAGCGACGCCGGCGAAGTCACGGGCGGCGATCGCGGCGGTGCCCTCCGGCGCCGGTCCGAGCCGTCCGAAGCCGTCCAGGAGCGCGAGCGGTGACAGCGTCGCCGGCGCCTGTGCGCCCGCTAGCGCCACCACCGGGTGCCGTGCAAGAAGCAGCAGCCGCTTGAGCATGTCGACGAAGAGGCCCGAGAGGACCAGATTCGACCATTCCGCATCGGCGCTCGTATGCACGAGAACAAGTGTTCCGCGGCCACGGCGGGCGGCGGTCACGAGCGGCGTGCCATCGGCGAGGCGGGCCCAGACATGGTCGTTGAGGTCGAGGGTGGGAACGGCGAGAAGCTGTCGCGAGACGGTCACATTGTCTGGCACCGCAAGACCCGCGAAGGGTCCGGTCCCGGGGAAGGGGCCGAGCGGCTGCGGCTTTTCCCAGGACAGGGCGCCGCCAACCGCGCGCGCGCCGCTGCGCAGGCGCACCGGAACGAGATCGTCGCTGCCGGCTTCCATGTGCGGCCCCGCGAAGCGGATGAGGAGCCCACCGCCTTGCACGAATTGCCGCACCGCGCTTTCGGCCTGTGGCGCCATATGGCCGACATCGGCGAGGACGAGCACGTCCGGTCGGTTGGCGAGAAGGTCTTCGACCGGCCCGTCCTCGAGCTCGGCGAAGGGTTCGAGCGCGCGGCGCAAATAGAAGAGCGGCGAGCGCAGGGGCTCGCTCTCCATCCGGCGCTCTCCCGCCGAAAGCCCGACCCGCGGCCGCCCGGCGCGCGCATCGAGAAGGATCGTCGTGCCGGCGCTGTGATCCCCCGCGACCTCCACACGCGCGACGCTGTTGCGCAGTTCGAGCGGCAGGTCGAGCCGCGCCTGTGCGGTATCGGAACCGGCCTCGAAACGTGCCCTGGCCTCGGCCAGTCGCCGGCCATCCGCCCCGCGCGCGACAACAATCACCTCGGCTGCGACATTGCGGACCGGTCGGCGCACGGTGACCCCGAGGCCGGCGCCCGTGGTGTCGAGCGGCAGCAGGGCAAGCGGCGTCCGCTCCGCGGTGTCGGCATAGACCGCCGGTTCCCCCAATGCCGCAAGCGCAGCCTCGAGACGCTTGCGGCCGGGATGGTCGAGTCCGTCCGACAGCCAGACGATCGCACCCGGCGTCACGGACATCTCCTCGATGCGTGCGGCGGCGGCATCCTGGTCGGGAGAGAAGGGAACAGGATCAAGGCCCGTGAGCCGGCGCCGCAGGGCCTCCGCGGTCTCGGGTGCGGGAGGAGGCTGCCGTTCGCTCGCCGGGCCGGCGCCGGTGCCGGTCGCCGTCGGCAGGAAAACGACCGGCCGCTCGTCCCGCACTGCGGTCGCC
>RFKS01000095.1 GCA_003694205.1 Alphaproteobacteria bacterium
GAAGAATCCGACCGGCAGCGCCAGGGTGAGATATTCGGGAAAGAGATTGACCAGCATCAGCACCACGAGGCCGGTCGGGGCGCCGTTGTTGATCACGAGGTGGAACAGGCGGACCGCCTCGTCGATGCACAGCAGCATAAAGGCGACAAGCAGCACGATGGCGAAGGTGCGCGCCGCCTGGGAAAGAACATAGGACGTAAGGAGGCCTGCTGCCGGCAGACGGACGCGCCGGCCGGCGCCTTCGGCAATGGCGTCGGGGCGGGGCACGCGGGCATGTGGTCCGGAACGCGCCATCCGCCGCCACCTACTGGCCGTCGGCGATGGCGATCGGCTCCGCGGCGCCGCGGCCCGCGATCCGTGCGCCGCTCAGCACGAACACCGCCAGATGGGCAAGCTGCGCGAGCCCGAGCGAGGCGAGGAGAACCGCGGCAAGCCGCCCCTCGTCGACCCCGGTGCCGGCGAGCAGTCCGAGGGCGACCGCCAGGAAGACGAGGTCCTTGTTGGGCACCAGTGGCAGGCGCGTGATCACGAACTGCAGGCCGATGAGCGCGATCCACAGCGACAGCGGAACATCCGGCAGGGCAACGGCCCATTGCAGCGCCTGCAGCACCACGACGATGGCAAGGCGCGCAAGATGGATCGCGAACAGCCGCAGGAGGGCGGGCCGCGGAAGGCTGAAGATGCGGCGGCGGAAGAGAAGGACCGCGACCATGATCCCTGCCAGCACCGCAGCGGCGCCGAGCAGGGCCAAGGGCGCGATGGCGGTGCCAAGCGCCGCGAGGCCGCCCGGGAACAGCAATATGAGAAGAAGAAGGGCGAGCGTCATCGCGTTCGATGCAAAAGCCGAGACGATGTTGTTGTCCTTGATCGCGCGCAGGACGGTCCCGACCTCGAGCCCGAGATGGCGCCGTGCCCAAAGCGCGAGCCACGACTCGCCGGCATAGGCGAGGATGCCGAAATTGTAGGCCTGCTTGAGGAAGAGCGATCCCAAATGCCGCCACATTGGCCGCCGCCAGAGACGCGCGTAGATAACGGCCTCGGAAATGGGGAGCGAGGCGTAGAGGAGGACGAAGAGGAGATAGAAGACGGGCGCGGCGGGCAGCGCCTGCCAGATGGTTTCGAGGCCGATGGCGTGGATGCGCTCGCCGAGCACGGCGATGACGGCAAAGAGGAGAATGAGCCGCAGAGAGCGCGACCAGCGGCTTGCCGCCAGCGCCCGCGATCCGCGGCGGACGCTGTCGACGATGCGCGCGATCAGGCGCCCGAGGTCAGGAGATCGCGGTAGCGGCCGCATCGTCTCGTCTCCATCTGGCGGCGGAGGAAGCGCTCGATCTCGTGCCGTAACGGCACGTGGTCGAAATCATGCGGGTGGATCGCAAGCCGCAGGACACGGCAGCCGGCGAGCAGCGGACCCGCGAGATGCGACCAGAGGAGGGAGCCCATGAGCCGGCCACGCGTGCGCCCGGCATAGGCGACGACCGGGCCGCGAGCGAGTGTGCGGCCGCGGCGGGGCGACCACACGCTCCAGCGCCCCTCGGCGATCTCGAAACCGGCGGCGGCAAGGGCCTGGCGGCTGTCTGGACCATAGAGCCAGGCAGGGGCAACGAATCCATCGATTGGACCATCAAGCAGATCCTCGAGCATGGTCCGGCCAGTGTCGAGGCGGCGCCGGGCCTCGGCTCCATCGAGACCGAGAAACTCGCCCTCTCCGGCCGTCAGCCAGTGCGCACGGAGACGGTGCCACGGATGCCGGTGGTGCCTGTCGTCGCGATGTGTATAGCCGTGGAGCAGGATCTCGGCCCCACGCCCCGCCTGCTCGCGCAGCCAGTCGACAAAGCTCCTGTGCGCGGGCAGCGGCCAGCGGGACCAGAAATCCGGTACCACGAGCATTGCGAAGCGGGAGCCGACGCCGATGCGCTCGAGCGTCGCCACGATGTCGCGCAGACGTGCGAAATGTGCCGGCGTCACGTCATGCAGGCTGACGAGAATCCGCCTGTCGCGTGCCGCGGCCGCAGCGCGCGTCGCCTGTCGCTCGCTTGTTCCCGCCGCCATACGTCATGCCCAGTTGCGTTGTCTCAGGCGCACATTCCGCAAGTCCCGCCGGGACCATCTTTGCCAGAGAAAGCGATAAAAGAACCAGTCCTTCATGGCAAAGGGTGTCAGGTGATAGAGCAGCCGCTCCGCGAGAGTCCAGCGTGTGCGGGCGTTGCGGTCGCGCCGGTCCGCGGGGTGGCACCAGAGCGCGAAGGGATAGCGCACCCGTCCGTGTTTGAGGACCCGGTGAACGATCTCGTGATCCTCGAGCACGAACGGCCAGATCGCCTCCGAGAAGCCGCCGCAGGCACGCAACACATCGGTGCGAAAGATTTGCCCGTAGCCGCCGCTGTGGCACTGCCGCGCAAGGATGCGCCCGACCGCCGCGATCCTGGCGCGCTTTACCAGCGAGCGCAGGGAAGCGGGCGCCGTGTAAAGGTCGGTGGCCAGCACCGCCACCGTCTTTTCGTCATCGGCGAAGGCGGCTTGTGCCGCGGCGAGATAATGCGGCGGATAGAGCGTGTCCGCATCACAGAGGGCGACAAAGGGCGCGGACACCGCCGCAAGCCCGCTCGCGAGCGCGTGAATCTTGCCCGGTCGCGGCTCCGTGAGCACGCGCACCCGAGCACGGGGGAAGCGATCCGCCTGCGCCTCGGCGATCGCGCGTGAGCGATCCGTCGAGCCATTGTCAACAAGAATGACCTCGCTCGGTGGATGCGATTGTGCACGCAGCGTCTCAATCGTGCGCGGAAGCCAGGCCTCTTCATTGTAGAAGGGGAGGAGAATGGCGATCCCCGTCCCACCGCGCGCATCGCCGCGGGCACGCAGCCGCGCTGTGGTCGATTCGCTCATGGCGACTGCCGCATGTCGAGCGGCTGTGTGGTGACGGCCAGGGAGTGTCCCGGCACCAATGCCGGCCCCGCCGCGGCCTGCGCCCGCGGTCGGGCCTCGGCTCCGGCCGCCAGGTGGCGATAGTGGTCGAACAGGCGTTCGAAATGCGCCATCGGCGGGATGAGGGATGCGCGGGCTGCACGTGCGCACTGCACGCGGAGATCCGGTGACAGCCGCGCCAGCATGCGGGACGCCGCACGCACGCAGTCGGCCACGTCGCCACTGCGGTAGACCTCCGCGGCAGCGTCCCCGGCATATGCGGCGGCACCGCCGCGGTCCGGCACGA
>RFKS01000096.1 GCA_003694205.1 Alphaproteobacteria bacterium
CGGCGCGTCGCGCCGGCGGGCGCTTTCTCCTGCGCATCGAGGATATCGACCGCGGGCGCTGCCGCGAGGAGTTCGTGGCCGCCATCCTCGAGGATCTGGCCTGGCTCGGCCTCGACTGGGAGGAACCGGTGCGCCGGCAATCGGCGCACATGGACGACTACGCCGCGGCGCTCGCCCGGCTTGAGGCGATGGGCCTCGTCTATCCCTGCATCTGCACGCGCCGGGAGATCGCGGCCGAGATCGCCGCCTCCGCCTCGGCACCGCACGGGTCGCAGACCGGGGCCTATCCCGGCACATGTCGACGGCGACGGGAGGCGGGAGAGGATGTGACCGAGGGCGGGCGGCGGCCCTTTGCTCTCCGGCTCGACTGTGCGCGTGCCATCGGCCATCTGGAGGCGCGGGGAGTCTGGCCGCTGTCGTTCATCGAGGAAACGGAAGCCGCGCCGGTGGCGGTCGATCCGCTACGGATTGGCGATGTCGTGCTGGCGCGCAAGGATACGCCGGCGAGCTATCATCTGGCGGTCACGGTAGACGATGCTGCGCAGGGGGTGAGCCATGTGATCCGTGGCGAGGACCTCAGGCCGGCGAGCCATGTACATCGTCTTCTGCAGGCGCTGCTCGCGCTTCCGGTGCCGCGCTGGCGTCATCACCGGCTGATCACCGACGCCGAGGGGCGTCGCCTCGCCAAGCGGGACGGGGCGCCGACACTTCGCGCCCTGCGCGCACGAGGTCTGTCGCCGTCCGACGTGCGCGGCATGCTCGGCTTCTAGAGGTGAATCTCCCGACGTGCGACGGCCCGCACCCGAAGGTGCGGGCCGCCTTTCCGGGCACGCGAGGGGGGATTATCGCGCGCCGCCGAGAAGCGAGATCACGGGCAGGCCGGCGACATTGGTCTGCTCGCGCTGTGCCAGCTGTTCGGTGCGGACAATGGCCCGCGCGAGGTCCGCCGCAGCCTTGTGCGAGCGGGCATAGATGAGGTGCATCTGCACAATGGCGCTGTCGCCGCGGAAACTTGCGGGCAGGGCGGGAAGCTTCTCGATCGCCCGCGCAAAGCGGTCGCTGGCGCGGTCGAACTGACGCACGCCGGACTGTTCGCTCAACGCCGCCTCCAGCACATTGCCGTCACGATCGATGGTGGCGGTAACCACGTTGAAGGCGCTCGGCAGCTCGGTACGACCGAATGTCTGCGGATAACGCATGACATGGCTGATGGTGGCCGAGGCGTCGCGCTTCCAGGCGGCAAGTTCATGGTCGCCGCCGGCGCTCGCCGGGGGTGCTGCCGCAAGGGCAAAAAGGGCCGCGGCGGCGAAGCCGAGAAGGGTCTTGCGGATCATATCGGATCTCCTCGCTTGTCGTTGTCCGGCCTTCCTGCCCATCTTGCGGTCAGTTCGGGCGCGAACGGTTGCTGTCGGTGTCGCTTGTTCTTGTGGACGGTCCCCGTCCCGTGCGCGACAGATGTAATGTGGGGGTGTGCGCGACATCCGTCGTCCCTGATGCGGCAGGGCGTGCCCTTCCTGCGACCGGTGCGCGGCGGCTTGCCCGGCCAACTAAACGCGCGGCCCGGGGTCGCTACCGGCGTTTAGCCCGGAAGGCGGGGTCGGGCCGGCAGGGAGGCATTACAATCCTTTCGAGTCGAGTCGCCGGGCGCGGATCAGTCGCCCATCTCGAAGGTGAAGCGGTAGAGCACGCCTGGCGTGGCGACGGGCTCGCCGTCGACGATGCGCGGCGCATAGCGGAATTTCTTGACCGCTTCGAGCGCTGCGCGCTCGAAGGTTCCCTCAGGTTTCGATTCGATGATCTGCCAATCGGCCGTGCGCCCGTCCGGCGTCACCGTCACCGAGACGATGACATAGCCTTCCCTGCCACCGTCCGCGGCAAAGCGCGGGTAGACGGGCTGAATCTTGTAAAGCGGTTCGAATTCCGCATTCTCCTCCTCACTGCGGGCCCGGGCGATCGCCACACATTCGGCCGTCGCCTCGTCGCTCTTGCCTGCCTCTTCCAGCGCCTGCAGCCGGAAGGCGCGGGCCATCAATACGGTTCCATCGGACGCCTTGAGGCGAGTGAGCAAGAGCTGCGTGGCCTCGGAGAATCTCTTTGCTGCAGCAATCCGTTTCTTCTGGGAGAGCAGCTCCTTCCCTCTCCAGAACGCGATCATGCCCTCGAAAAATGGTCTGTCCGCTCCCGCCTGATCAAGATTTCCTTCAAGTTTGTGAAGGAAGGCAGTCACGCGGCGGTTGTCGGGCAGGATCGATGCCATTCGTATCTTGTCGAGGTCGAGGAAAAGCAAGACCCGGGGGTCGATTTCGTCCCGGTGACGAACGAGAACTTCTTCTGCCCGCTCAAGCTTCTGCAATGCATCTTCGCTTTCGGCATCATCCGCCAAAGTGCGTGCATAATCCCAATAGGGATCGAGGAGCCGCAGATCGAATTCGCCAAAGGCTTCGGTCATCAGTTCGACACTTTCCGCGAAATGCGCGAGCGCGGCATCGCGACGGCCAGTCGCCTTTTCAGCCATAGCAAGATTGTAGGCCGCGGGACCGCGCAGCGCCGGCTTGTCGGGCGATGCGCCGGCATAGACCTTTTCCGCGAGCTGCCGGATTTCCTCGGGCGGCGCTCCGGCCTTCACCGCCGCCTGATAGGCGCGGTAGTCCTCGGCCAGACCTAGAGCCTGCGCCGGCCGATTGCCCGATCCGGCGAGCAGAAATATGGTCGTGAAGACGGTAACGCAGAGGATTCTCACAGCGTGCATCGGCCCCCCCTCAAGCGCGCACCGTGCCACGGCCGTCGCAGGGCCACGGCACACTCCCTGATTGCAGTCTAGCAGGACGATCGCCAGCGTGCCAGAGGGTGCGACAGGTCGGACCGCTGCCGCGGCTGACTCAGCTGTGATCAACGAGGATCGTACCGATGGCCGCCGGATCGTGCCTTGTCAGGTCCTTGTCGATCTCGGCAATGATCTTCGCCTCCGCCTGCGGCTCGAGCGCCTTGCGGAGGGCGCCGAGCGTGCGCGGCGGCGCGACGAGGATGAGGCGATCGAGGTCGCCGCTGACGGCCCGCCGATTGATGCCGGCGGCGATCTCCGCGGCAAAGCGGTCCTCGGCTTCCTGGTGCCAGTCGGTATTGTCGACGGCACTGCGGCTGCCCGTCGGATCGGGGAAGCGTCCCGGCTTGTCGGTACCCTGCTCGCGGGTCGGCGGGTTCTCCTGCTCGCGGCTTTCGAGCGCCACGAGATCGGGGTCGAAGATGCGGCCACGATTGCGGTAGAGCGTCGCACGACGGCCGTCGCAAACGAGGATCAGGGCATTGTGCGGGACATTCATCGCTTGCTGCTCCCCTTGGTCGCTGGTTCGCCGTCCAGTTCGATGCGCGGGCGCGATGTCCGCGTCTTCCTGAGAGATAGGATTTTTTTCGATGCCGTCGAGGGGCACTCCCCGATTATCTAGGGGCGGCGTCCATGGGCCGCGGGACGGGCAGAATGCGGCCCGGATTGAGGATATGGCGCGGATCGAGCGCATCCTTGATCGCGCGCATGGCGGCAAGCGCCGCCGGGTCCTTGAGGCGCAGGAGCTCGGCGACCTTCATGCGCCCGATGCCGTGCTCGGCCGAGATCGAGCCGCCAAGCGCGGCCACAATGTCATGCAGCGCGCGGGTCACCTCGGCACCGCGCGCGAGATAGGCGGCGCGCTCCATCTCCTCGGGCTGGATCAGGTCGTAGTGCAGATTGCCGTCGCCGACATGGCCGAAGATGCAGGGACGAATGCCCGGAACCAGTTGCGCGACCGCTTCGTTGCCACGTGCGATCAGCTCCGGAATGTGGGCCGGGGGCACCGAAATGTCGTGCTTGAGCGCCGCGCCTGCCGGCCGCTGTGCCTCGGAGAGCCCATGCCTCAGGCGCCAGAAATCCTCAGCCTGGGCCAGCGATCCGGCGATCGCGGCATCGACGACGAGACCGGCCTCCATGGCCGCCGCGAGGCCGCTTTCGAGGATCTCGCCCAGGGGAGCCGTGGCATCGGTCGAGGCGAGTTCGACGAGAACATAGAAAGGATGTTCCGGCGCGAGCGGCGACCGGCAATCGGGAATGTTGGCGACCGCGAGCCCGAGCGCAAAGCGCGAGATGAGCTCGAAGGCGATGACGCGGTCGTCACTGGCCGCACGCAGGCGGGCGAGGAGGTCCACCGCCGCCGCCGGCGAGGGCAGGGCGACGAAGGCGCTCGCGTGGGCACGCAAGGGCGGAAAGAGTTTCAGTGCAGCCGCGGTGACAATGCCGAGCGTGCCCTCGGCACCGACCAGCAGGGACCTGAGGTCATAGCCGGTATTGTCCTTCACGAGGGCGCCGAGACCGTGCCAGATATCACCCGTCGGTAGCACCGCCTCGAGCCCGAGGACGAGCGCCCGCGTGGTGCCGTATCTGAGCACATGCACGCCACCGGCATTGGTCGAGACGAAGCCGCCGACGGTGGCGGTGCCTTCCGCGCCGAAGCTCAAGGGAAACAGCCGGTCGGCCCCGGCGGCCGCCTCCTGAACCGCACGCAGGGTGACACCGGCCTCGGCGATGAGGCAGGAATTGGCGGCGTCGAGGGTGCGGATGCGGTTCATCCGGCCAAGGCTGACGACGATTTCGCGGCCGCTTTCATCGGGCACGCCGCCGAAGACGAGACCGGTGTTGCCGCCCTGCGGCACGAGCGGGATCCGGTGCGTGTTGGCAAGGCGCACGATCTGCGCCACCTGTTCGGTGCCTTTTGGCCGCAGCAGGAGCGGCGTCCGTCCGCGGATGCGTCCGCGCCAGTCCGCGACATGGGGTGCCAGCGCCTCCGGGTCGTCGATCCAGCCGCCCGGGCCGACGACGGCGCGGAAGGCGTCGAGGATGTGGGCCGGAAGGCTCATGCGACGCCTCCCACCGGGCGCGGGGAGCGGCCGAGCGCGAGCGTGGAGGCAAGAACGAGAAGCACCGCCCCCTTCGCGAAGACGAGAAGGTGGATCGGTGCCATTGTCGCGGTCTCGACATCGCCGCCGAGGACGGGCACGAGCGCGAAGCGCGGCAGCATCGCATGCACGAGGACGGCCATGAGTGCGAGGAGGGTGTATGCTCGGCTCGCTACGCCGGCGGCGATGAGCGGTCGTGCAAGGCCGAGCGCCATCAGCGCAAGGGCGAGAGCTCGGACAAGCATCTGCTCTCGTGCCGGCCCCGCCCATCCGAGCGCGGCGAGGAAATAGGGGTCCATGAGCACGGCGACCGCGGTGGCGACAACGAGTCCGCGCCACGCGCCGCCGCGTAGCGCACGCCGCACCGCGAGCGTGAACGCGCCTGCAACCAGGATTGCGGCGAGGAGGCCGACGAGGCCGGTAAGCCGGGTCTCGATCGCCGGGCTCAGCCAGGCGGGCGCGACGAGGAAACGCAGCACGTTGAAACCGAGCTGCACGCCTGCGGCGAGAACGAGAC
>RFKS01000097.1 GCA_003694205.1 Alphaproteobacteria bacterium
ATGCGGCAGTGGCAGATGATGCGGCAGATAGTCACGCCAGTGGCGCACGGTCTCGGCAAGGGTACGATGGACACGCGCGCCGAGATGCCAGGCCTGGGCATAGCGTCCGATGACGAGAATGAGGTGCTGCGGCGGCAGGCGCGCGAACAGCCGCACGTGCCACAGCGCCGCACATTCGGGGCGCGGCGGCAGATCGCCGCCGCGTGGGTCTGTGCCCGGATAGCAGAATCCCATCGGCACGATATTCACGCGTGCCGGGTCGTAGAATGTGTCACGGTCGATGCCGAGCCAGTCGCGCAGGCGGTCGCCGGAGGGATCGTTGAAGGGCAGCCCGGTTTCATGCACCCGCCGCCCTGGCGCCTGCGCGGCGATGAGCAGGCGGGCTGTCGTCGAGGCCTGCAGGACCGGCCGTGGTTCGTGTGGGAGGACCGCAGAACAGGCTCGGCAGCCACGAATCTCGCCGAGCAAGTCGGAAAGCCGCGTCCTTCGGTCGCCCCTAACTGCAATTGAATTCGCCATGGCATCCGTTAATCTAGGCGCCGATGAGCGGAACGTCATCCCCACAGCCGGCCGTATTCCCGACAGGTGCAGCAAGGAGCGCGCGCGGAAGCGCACCCCCGGCGACGGCCCTTCGCGACCGCTTCCTGGCCGTCCGCCGCCGCTCGGAGGCGCTTGCCTCACCCCTTTCGCCGGAGGACGCGCAGGTGCAGTCGATGCCCGACGTCAGCCCGACGAAGTGGCACCTCGCGCACACGACCTGGTTCTTCGAGACCTTTCTGCTTGCCGAGCACGACCCCGGCTACAGCCTTTTCGATCCCGATTTCGGCTATCTCTTCAACAGTTATTACGAGGCGCTCGGTGATCGCCATCCGCGCCCCTGCCGGGGTCTCGTGACGCGCCCCTCCCTCGAACGCGTCCGCGATTACCGGCGCGCGGTCGACGAGTGCCTCGTCGCCTCTCTCGACGGTTTTGCCGCACGCGATGACTGGCCGCACATTGCCGCGCTCATCGATCTTGGCTGCCATCACGAGGAGCAGCACCAGGAGCTCCTGCTCACCGACATCAAGCATGTGCTGGCGCAGAACCCGCTCGCCCCCGCCTATCACGACGCGCCGGCGACGGAGGAAGGGCGAGCGCCGGATCTCGCCTGGCACGCCTTCGAGGAGGGCGTCTACGAGATCGGCCATCAGGGAGATGGCTTTGCCTATGACAATGAGACGCCGCGCCACCGCCGCTATGTCCACGGCTTCGCGCTCGCCTCACGGCTGGTGACCAATGGCGAGTATCGCGCATTCATCGAGGATGGCGGCTATGGCGATGCCCGGCTGTGGCTGTCGGACGGCTGGGACTGGGTGCGCGCGGGCAGCCGGACGGCGCCGCTCTACTGGCGGCGGGCCGACGACGGTTGGCAGCAATTCACCTTGCACGGCCTCGAGCCGCTGGACGAGGACGAGCCGGTGGCCCATCTCAGCCATTTCGAGGCCGACGCCTTTGCCCGCTGGGCCGGCGCCCGGCTGCCGCGCGAGGAGGAGCTCGAGATCGCCGTCCGCCTGCATGGCGAGGCGGGCCCGGTCAATGATCTGGGCAGCGGCCGGCTCCACCCCGCCATCGCGCCCGCCGCGGCGCGAGGCCCGCTCCTGCAGCTTCAGGGCGACGTTTGGGAGTGGACACAGTCGGCCTATATGGCCTATCCGGGTTATCGGCCGCCCCCCGGCGCGGTCGGCGAATACAATGGCAAGTTCATGTGCAACCAGTATGTTCTGCGCGGCGGCTCCTGCGTGACGCCGGCCGGACACTGGCGGCCCAGCTACCGCAATTTCTTCCCTGCACATGCCCAATGGCAGTTCAGCGGCGTACGCCTGGCAAAGGATCTCTGATGCCCTCCTGCTCCTCTCCGAAGGTGTCCTTCATCGACCAGGCACCGGCACGCGAGTCCTTTGCCGATGCGGTCCTCGCGGGCCTCGGCCGCAGGCCGAGAACGCTGCCGGCAAAATTTTTCTACGATCGCGCGGGATCCGAGCTGTTCGACCGGATCACCGACCTGCCGGAATATTATCCGACGCGGACCGAAATCGGGATCCTGCGACAAGAAGCGCCGCGTCTTGCGCGCATGATCGGTCCCGGCGCACAGCTCATCGAATTCGGCGCCGGTTCGCTTGCTAAGGTGCGCCTCATCCTCTCCGCGCTCGAAGCACCCGAGGGCTTCACCGCCATCGATATCTCCGGCAGCCATCTGAAGGCGGCCGCAGAAGAGTTGGCGCGCGATTACCCGCAGGTGCCGATCGCCGCACTCTGCGCCGATTATACGCGTCCGCTCACCCTGCCCGAGCCGCTGGCGAGCTCGAGCGCGCGTCGCGTCGGCTTCTTTCCCGGATCGACGATCGGCAATTTCGAACCCGATGCGGCGGTCGATTTCCTCGCCACCGTACATCCGATCTTCGAGCCGCGCGGGCTCTTCATCGTCGGCGTCGATCTCAAGAAGGATCGGGCGACGCTCGAGGCCGCCTACAATGACTCGGCGGGCGTTACCGCCGCCTTCAATCTCAACATGCTCGAGCGCATCAATCGCGAGCTCGAGGGCAATTTCGCGCTCGAGCGTTTCCGTCACCGCGCCTTCTACAACGAAGAGAAAGGGCGTATCGAAATGCACCTCGTTTCGCTCGCCGACCAGGTGGTGTCAGTGGCCGGCCGCACGTTCAGCTTCCGCAAGGGCGAGAGCATTCACACCGAAAGCAGCTACAAATACGCGATCGGGGAGTTTCAGTCGCTTGCGGCGCGTGCCGGCTGGCTCCCCGCGGGCGTCCTGACGGACCCGGAAAACCTCTTCAGTCTGCATCTTCTCAAGACCGGCTAATCGCGTCCCGCGATGACATCGTCGAGCCAGGTGAGGCCAGCCCGCAAACTGCCATTTGCCCGCGCCGGCTGGTATCCGCCGGGGCGCCGCCAGGACGGAGAGAAGCGTGGCGCGGCCGCATCCACGATACGCCGCCCCGCCGCATCCACCGCCGCAAGGCGCGGCCGCGGGACGGCGTCGGTTGCCCGCACGGGATTTGCCAGATCGAGCCGCAAACGATCCGTCGCGGTCCGCGACCATGCGTCCGTCGCCGGCGCCGGCTGGAAAATGGACGCGCTTGCATCGACGTGCCGCGGCGGGGGCAAGAGGCCGACGACGGTGCGTATCTCTGTCACACGGAAAAGAACGATACGATACTGTGGCGTGGGGGGCGCACCATAAGCGGCGGTCCGCACCGCTGATTCCGATGGAACGCGCTGCACCACGGTCCATGTTACCTGCTGCCAGCGGGTGAGGCGGAACACGCCCGGCGCGCCACCGGGTGCTGCCGGATCAGCGGCTTGCGCACGACCGATGGCCGGCATGAGCGCGAGGATGGACGCCAGCATGGCGATCGCGATCATGCTCTTCCCATTATCTTTTCGCGCTCGCATTCCGATCATGTTGGCCTCCATCTCCATGCTCATCCGCATGTGCTGGAGGTGGGAACATCCGCGCGCGATACAAATCGCAATTCATCCCGTTCGGGTGAACGGGACGTGACACGCGTCGAAGATGTGCTCAGGCCGCACGCCCGGCATAGCGGCGAAAATGGTGGCTGCGATCGCCGAAGAGTGCATTGAGCACGTGCAGGCGCTTGAAATAGCTGGCAATATTGAGTTCGTCGGAGACCCCCATGCCGCCATGGAGCTGCACCGCCTGTGCGACGACGAAGGTGCCGCGCCGCCCGAGTTCGGCCTTGGCCGCGGACACGGCGCGGGCCCGCTCCGCCGGGTCGTCGCCATCGACGGCGAGATTGGCGGCGATCGTCAGCGAGCGCATTTCTTCGCAGGCGACAACCATGTCGGCGAGGCGATGCTGCAGCACCTGGAAGGTGGCGAGCGGACGCCCGAACTGCCGGCGTGTGAGAAGATACTCGCGGGTTGCCGCGGTCGCCGCCTCCATGATGCCGACCGCCTCGGCACAGATCGCCGCCGTGGCGCCGTCGATGACCGCCTCGAGCGCCGGGCGTACGGGTGCAGCCGAGAGCCGCGCCCGCGCATCGAGCCGCACCTCCACAAGCCTGAGCTCGGCGGCCCGCCCGCCATCGCTCGTCGGGTAGCCCTGGACGAGGAGACCCGCGGCGTCGGCGGGAAGCAGAAAGGCGGCGAGATCCGCCTCCCCCTCAATGCGCGCCGTCACCAGGAAGAGATCGGCGGCCGGTCCGCCGAGAACGACGCTCTTGTGTCCATCGAGACGCCAGCCATCGCCCTCCGGTGCGGCGCGTGTCGTCACCGCGGCGAGGTCGTAGCGTCCCTGCGGCTCGGCGAAAGCGAGCGCGGCCAGACGCTCACCGGCGATAAGCGGGGGCAGGTGGGCCGCCTTCTGCGCCTCATCGCCAAGCGCGGCAAGAAGACGCCCGGCAAGCAGGATGCTCGCCAGATAGGG
>RFKS01000098.1 GCA_003694205.1 Alphaproteobacteria bacterium
CGACGAGCTCGATGACCTCGCTCGTCTGCTTCGGGTCGTGGGCAAATGCCGTCACGGGCAGTCCGATCCCCGCCCGCGCGAGAAGCTGCAAGGAACGCAGCTTGTCGCGCGAGCGGCCGATGCTGACCGACTCGTTCAAGGGATAGACCCCCATCATCTCGAACTGCCGCAGGACGGCGAGACCATAAAAGGTGATCGAGGCCCCGATGCGCGGGATCACGGCGTCGAAATCCGCCAGCTCGGCACCATTGTAATGCACGGTCGGGCGATGCGCCGTGATCTGGATATTGCAACGCAGCGTGTTGATGACCTCGATCTCGTGCCCGCGCGCCTGTGCGGCCTCGACGAGGCGCTGGTGCGAATAGAGCGACGGATTGCGGGCCAGCATCGCGATTCTCATTGGGAGTCTCCTGTCCCTCCGGCGTTGCGGTGCCGACGTTGAGGGGGTGCCGCGGTACGCGTTGCCGTCTCCCTGTCCGACAAAAGGAACGAACGGCCGGGGTTGATCAGAAAGTGATTGCGCAGCGCCGTCCTGCCGAGAAGCATTGGATGCAGCATTGCGTTGCGATCGGCAAGCGTGATGTCGATCTCGACTTCGTAATCGCCGATACGCAGATGCGTGCGTATGGACCGCCGGCGCTGCAAGTGACCGGTCGAGCTCTTGACCCTGCGGACGCCGCCCGAGGGCACTTCGCAGTTCACCATTTGGGGCGCACCGCCGCCATTGCCGATCGGGATATCAAAGCGCAGCCAGGGGGCGCCGTCCGGACCCGTGAATTCCGCGACATTCTCGACGTGAAGCGCCGATGTACGGGCCCCGGTATCGATCTTCGCCTTGAGACCGAAGACGCCGAGATCGGGCAGGTCCACCCGCTCGCGCCAGCCAATGAGAGGCCGCATGTGCGGATGTGGCCCTTTCGTCTGTCGGGTGGCCCTTTTTCGTGACGATGTCGCGTGCATGTGTCGGCATTTCCTCGCGGGACCGTTCGGTCCGATTCGCCTCTCCGGCTATTGGTATCACATGGCGTCTGGCGCGCCGACAGGTTTCACCGGACCGCATGATCGCCTGTTCAAAGCCCGCCCGTGCCGGCGCGCTGCACCGATTTCGGTTGACAGGCGCGTCGGAACCGGTCAGAAGCAGCCACGCGTTTCCGCAAAACCGGGCCAGATTCCGGAGCGGGACGCGTGGGCGTGCCGGCCGGTCTGTCACGGTACGCTTTTCGTCAATCACGACAGGCGGGTGGCGGACGGCTGCCCGGACAGACGTCACGAATGCGACTGATCCGATTGGTTTCGCGCGAGTTATCGACGCTACCCAATTCCGAGACATCGCGCGAAAGGACTGAGAATGGCACAAGGTACGGTCAAGTGGTTCAACGCCACGAAGGGTTATGGATTCATCCAGCCGGAGAGCGGCGGCAAGGACGTGTTCGTCCACATTTCCGCTGTCGAGCGGGCAGGGCTTTCCCGGCTCGATGACGATCAAAAGGTTTCCTACGATCTCGAGGAAGATCGTCGCGGACGCTTCTCGGCGGTGAACATTCAGCTTGCCGACTGATCCATCCCGATCACGGGAATGCGGAAAGGGGAGGCCTTGGGGCCTCCCCTTTTCTATTTGGGTCGTTTGACGATCCGGCGGCGCCTGCCGCTTAAGGAAAGGCGGCGCAGGGCGCGCCGCCGCGGCAGCCGGCCGCGAGATAGCCAGCAAGACGCTCGACGAGGAAATGGTGCCACACCCCAGCCAGCGCCTCGGCGTTTCCTTCGCGATCGAGGCCGGAGACCGAGATGCGCGCGGCCAGCCGGGTGCGGTCTCCTGAGATTGGTGTCAGCGTCCAGTTGGTGACCACACTCACCGCGTCGCCGAGGAAACCGAGCGGGCCCTCGAAAACCAGGCTCCGCTCCTTTTCCGCCCGCAGCACGACGGCATGGCGGACGCCATTCTTCCCATCGGCATCAAAATACTCGAAGAATCCACCGCCAGGTCGGGCGTCGATAAAGAAGGCGGCCGGCCGCTCGGAAAAACGATGGTCCCACCAGCCACTGATATCGCCGGTGATCGTCTCCCAGACCGCGGCCGGGGATGCAGCAAGCGCCACCTCCAGCGTCACCTCATAGGCGCGGCTCGGAACGGGCGTGATCACCGGCGCGCTCTCGTCCGGCGCCGCCGATGCCGGGCGGGAGAACGTCCCCCCCACCAGCACCACCATGAGGGCGGCGACCGCAAATCCCAGTTTTTCCGTCATCTTTCGCTCCCGCATTCCGGGGTTGCGCCCTACCTTTTGGCAGACCCTCGGTTCGCCTTGTGGGGCGACGTTCCAGCACCTATCCTGCGGCACGTCAAGCCGTGTCGTACGCGTCAGCAGGTCAGGGGAGGGCCGTATTCATGACTCGCTCGCTGTTTCATCTTCTTTGCCTCTGTTGCGGGTTATTCGCGAGCCCGACTTTCGCTCAGGAAAAGGCACCGCCGGCGGCATCGCCATATGAGCCAAAAAGCTTCACCACCGAACATGCCGGCACCTTCGGCGGCGAACGTGTCGCCTATCGGGCGGTCGCCGGCGAGACCATTCTTCGTGATGATGAGGGCAAGCCACGGGCGGCGATCTTTTCGGTCGCTTATCTCAGGAAGGACGTGAAGGATCGTCATCGCCGGCCGGTCACCTCCCTTTACAATGGCGGACCGGGTTCCGCATCGCTGTGGCTCCACATGGGCGCCTTCGGGCCGAAACGGGTGGCGCTGCCCGACACCCCGGAAGACGATGGCGCACCGCCCTATGCGATCGTCGACAATCCCGATACCATCCTCGATGCGAGCGATCTCGTCTTCATCGACCCCGTCGATACCGGCTTTTCGGTGCCGCTCGGCGAGGCCAAGGCGAAGGACTTCTTCGGCGTCACGGAAGACGCGAAATCGATCGCCGACTTCATCCACCAGTGGCTCGACGACAATGGGCGCTGGAACGCACCGCTCTATATCCTCGGCGAGAGCTACGGGACCCTGCGTACCGGCGCCGTGCTCAAGGAGCTGGCGTCACGACGTCACGGCATCGGGCTCAATGGCGTGGTGCTGCTTTCGGCGGTGCTCGATTACCAGATGAGCCGCTTCCGGCCGGGCAACATCATGTCCTATGTCTCCTTCCTGCCGAGCTACGCCGCAACCGCCTGGTACCACGACAAACTGCCCGACAAGCCGGCTGACCTCGAGGCCTTTCTCGACGAGGTGCGGGAATTCGCGCGCAATGACTATGCGCGCGCGCTGATCGCCGGCACACGGTTGGCGCCAGACGAACGTAAACGCATCATCGAACGCCTGCATCGCTATACCGGCCTTGATACCGGCTGGCTGGACAAGGCCAATCTGCGCATTCACGTCTTCCGTTTCTTCAAGGAGCTGCGGCGCGACGACAAGCTGGTCGTCGGCCGGCTCGACAGCCGCTATACCGGCATCGAGCCCGATGCGGTCGGCGAGTTCTTCGAGACCGACCCCTTCTCGGCCGCGGTCGGTGACGGATTCATCGCCGCCGTTCGCGATTATTTCGCGCACGATCTCGGTATCCGCATGGATCGTCGTTACAAGCCCTCGAGCGAGCGGGCGGGCCGGGAGTGGAACTGGGTCGAGGGCGAGCG
>RFKS01000099.1 GCA_003694205.1 Alphaproteobacteria bacterium
ATCTCGTGCGTCGCGAGGGACGGCCGGCACTCGACCGCGTGATTGCGCGCGCCCTGCCGCTGGTCGACATGGTGTGGCGGCTCGAGGTCGAGGGACAGGACGATTCGACGCCGGAGCGCCGGGCCGGCATCGAGAAAAGGGCGCTCGCCCGCATCTCCGCGATCGGCGATTCGAAGGTGCGACATTTCTACGAGCGCGAATTTCGCGACCGGTTCTACGCCCGCTATCGTCGCCGTAAAATGCCGGCGCCGGGCGGACGACGGGGAGGCGGTCCTGGGAGCGCCCCGTCACCGGGCCTGCGCGGCACACGTCTCGCGCGACAGCCGGACGGCGACCCGACCCATCTCCACGAACAGCTCCTCATGCTTCATGCCATCAACCATCCCGGTCTCGCGGAGGCACAGCTCGAGGAGCTGGCCGCCATCGAAATGACCGACCCGATGCTTGACAAGCTGCGCCAGGAACTCCTACTCACGCTCGGTTCCGGACAGGGTCTTGACCGCGAGGCCCTGCGTACCCATTTGGCTAGGAACGGATTCGAGGATATGCTGGCCCGGCTGGAAGGCGCTCCGATTCTGCAAGCTGCATCGAGCGCACGGCCGGAGGCTGCGTTGCGCGAAGCGGAGATCGGATGGCGTCATGTCATGGCCCGCCTGCGCCGGCTCGCGATCGAGCGTGATATCGCCGCGGCCGAGGCGGCCTATCGCGACACGCGGGACGACAAGGCATTGCGCCGTCTGATCCAGTTGAAAAGGGAGTTCGACCGCGCGGAGGGCACGGAAGCGGATGCGGCAGACGCGACCGGCCATTCCGCATGAGCCCGATGACCGCCGCGATCGCTCCGCCGCTATCCCCGTGTTTCCCGGGTAGCCACGGAAAGCCGAAAGGTGCCGTCCCGCAGGGCGGCAGTTGAACGAGAGAGATGACAAGCATGGCCACAAGCTCCAAAGCAGCCGACGCACCGGAGACACCCGAGGACGGGGACGGCCCCATCCTCGACATGTCCGAGGCGTCAGTGAAAAAGATGATCGCCCGCGCCCGAGAGCGCGGCTACATCTCCTATGAAGAGCTCAATCGCGTGCTGCCGAGCGAAGAGATGTCCTCGGAGAAGATCGAGGACGTGATGTCCATGCTCTCGGAGATGGGCATCAATGTCATCGATTCGGACGAGCATGAGGAGGACGCGGACGACAAGGAGCCGCAGGCTACGAACAAGGCCAAGACGAAAGCCAAAAAGGCCACGGGCGAATCCGCCGACGACGAGGAGGAGAAGGGGGACTCCGAGGAAACGTTCAAGGTCTCGGAGGTCAAGTCGGACATCGACCGCACCGATGACCCGGTGCGCATGTATCTTCGCGAGATGGGCTCGGTGGAGCTCCTCTCGCGGGAAGGCGAGATCGCCATCGCCAAGCGCATCGAGGCGGGCCGGGCGACGATGATCGAGGGGCTGTGCGAATGCCCCCTCACCTTCCAGGCTCTCGTTTCCTGGTCAGAAGCCCTCAATGAGGGCCGCATGTTGCTGCGCGACATCATCGATCTCGATGCCACCATGGGCGGCGGGCCCGAGGCACCCGACGAGACATCGAGCGACGCGGACCGGCCGGAAAGCAAGACCGAAGCCGCAAGGCCCGAACCGGCCGCGGCAGACGCCGGCGATGCGGACGACGAAGGCGTGGCCCCCCGCGTCGGACCGCGGGACGACGATGATGACGATGAAGACGATGAAGCGAACATGTCGCTCGCCGCGATGGAGGAGCACCTCAAGCCCGAGGCGCTCGAGAAGTTCGCTGCCATCACGGCCACCTACAAGAAGCTTTCCCGGCTTCAGCAGGTGCGCCTCGCAGCCGCCGCAGCGGGGGAGAAGCCGAGCCCGGCGAGCGAGCGCAAATATGCGAGGCTGCGCGCCGAGCTGGTGGAGCTCGTCCGCTCCGTGCATTTCAACAATTTCCGCATCGAGGAGCTGGTTGACCAGCTCTATTCGATGAACAAGCGTCTGCTCGCGCTGGGCGGGCGCGTACTGCGGCTGGCCGAGAGCTATCGCATTCCGCGATCCGATTTCCTCGCAGAGTATCTCGGCCAGGAGCTCGAGGAGGGCTGGCTCGATCGCGTTCGCCACAAGGACAAGAAATGGGCCCGCTTTGCCGAGGCGGAGGGCGAGACGATCGAGAATATCCGCGCCCAGGTGGCCGAGATCGCCGCCGAAGCGGGGCTGCAGGTCGGCGAATTCCGGCGCATCGTCGCCACCGTGCAGAAGGGCGAGAAGGAAGCGCGCATCGCCAAGAAGGAGATGGTCGAGGCCAATCTCCGCCTCGTCATCTCGATCGCCAAGAAATACACCAATCGCGGCCTGCAGTTCCTCGACCTCATCCAGGAGGGCAATATCGGGCTCATGAAGGCCGTCGACAAGTTCGAGTACCGTCGCGGCTACAAGTTCTCGACCTATGCCACCTGGTGGATCCGCCAGGCGATCACGCGCTCGATCGCCGACCAGGCACGCACCATCCGCATCCCGGTGCACATGATCGAGACCATCAACAAGCTGGTGCGGACCTCGCGCCAGATGCTGCATGAGAACGGCCGCGAGCCGACGCCCGAAGAGCTCGCCGAGCGCCTCTCGATGCCGCTCGAGAAGGTGCGCAAGGTGATGAAGATCGCCAAGGAGCCCATCAGCCTCGAGACTCCGATCGGCGACGAGGAGGACAGCCATCTCGGCGACTTCATCGAGGACAAGAATGCGGTCCTGCCGGTCGACGTGGCGATCCAGTCGAATCTCCGCGAGACCACGACGCGTGTGCTGGCCTCGCTGACGCCGCGCGAGGAACGCGTGCTCCGGATGCGCTTCGGCATCGGCATGACCACCGACCACACGCTCGAGGAGGTCGGCCAGCAGTTCTCGGTCACCCGCGAGCGCATCCGCCAGATCGAGGCCAAGGCATTGCGCAAGCTCAAGCACCCGAGCCGCTCGCGCAAGCTCAGAAGCTTCCTCGACACCTGACCGTTCCGGCGGCGGAACGAAGCCCA
>RFKS01000100.1 GCA_003694205.1 Alphaproteobacteria bacterium
AAACACAACAATCGCCGGAACACCAACCTGACGCGCCAGCAAAATGTGCTCCCGCGTCTGCGGCATCGGGCCGTCCGCCGCAGACACAACCAGAATCGCACCATCCATCTGCGCCGCGCCCGTGATCATGTTCTTCACATAGTCCGCATGCCCCGGACAATCGACATGCGCATAGTGACGGTTCTCCGTCTCATACTCCACATGCGCCGTCGAAATCGTGATCCCGCGCTCCCGCTCCTCCGGCGCCTTGTCAATGTTCTCAAACGCCGTGAACTCCGCCTTCCCCTCTTCCGACAATACCTTCGTAATCGCCGCCGTCAGCGTCGTCTTGCCATGGTCAACATGGCCAATCGTCCCAACATTCACATGCGGCTTCGTCCGCTCAAACTTCGCCTTCGCCATGATCCTTGTCCTTTTCCTTCCTGGGTCCGCTGTCCGGGAACAACCGTTGTCCCGGCCAGGCGACCGTCTTTAGCCTGCAAGCTTCGCCTTCACCTCTTCGGCGACATTGCTCGGCACTTCCTCATAGTGACTGAACTGCATCGTGTACTGCGCCCGCCCCTGGCTCATCGAGCGGAGCTGGTTAACGTAGCCGAACATGTTGGCAAGCGGCACCAGCGCCGTGATCACCTGGGCGATGCCGCGCGCCTCCGTGCCCTGAATCTGGCCGCGCCGCGAATTGAGGTCGCCGATGATGTCGCCCATATATTCCTCGGGCGTCACCACCTCCACCTTCATCATTGGCTCGAGCAGCTTGATCCCCGCCTTCTCCGCCGCCTCACGCATGGCCGCGCGGGCCGCGATCTCGAAGGCGAGCACGCTTGAGTCGACATCGTGATAGGCACCGTCGACGAGCCGCACCTCGAAGTCGATCAGCGGAAAGCCGATGAGCACACCCGACTCGGCGACCGAACGGATTCCCTTCTCGACGCCGGGAATGTATTCACGCGGAATATTGCCGCCCTTGATCTCGTCGACGAAGACCACGCCCGAGCCGCGCTCGCCGGGGGAAATGACCATCTTGACGCGGGCGAACTGGCCCGAGCCGCCGGTCTGCTTCTTGTGTGTATAGTCAACCTCGACCTGGCGCGCGAAGGTCTCGCGATAGGCGACCTGGGGGGCGCCGACATTGGCCTCGACCTTGAATTCGCGCTTCATGCGATCGATCAGGATGTCGAGGTGGAGCTCGCCCATCCCGGCGATTACCGTCTGCCCCGACTCCTCGTCGGTGCGCACGCGGAAGCTCGGATCCTCGGCCGCCAGACGGTTGAGCGCGATGCCCATGCGCTCCTGGTCGGCCTTCGACCGCGGCTCGACGGCGACCGAGATCACCGGCTCGGGGAACTCCATGCGCTCGAGAATGATGGGCGCGCTGGCGGCGCAGAGCGTGTCGCCTGTCGTCGTGTCCTTGAGCCCGGCGAGCGCGACGATATCGCCCGCATAGGCCTCCTCGATGTCCTCGCGGTGATTGGCATGCATCTGCAGCATGCGCCCGATCTTTTCCTTCTTGCCCTTGACCGAGTTGAGTACCTGGTCGCCGCGGCTGAGCTTGCCGGAATAGATGCGGCAGAAGCTGAGCGAACCGACGAAGGGATCGTTCATGATCTTGAAGGCAAGCGCCGCAAAGGGGGCGTCGTCGGAGGTGGGGCGCTCGAGCAGCTTTTCGGGATCGTCGACGGCGCTGCCGCGCACATTGGCAACCTCGGCCGGTGAGGGAAGATAGTCGACCACGGCATCGAGCAGCGGCTGCACGCCCTTGTTCTTGAAGGCCGAGCCGCACAGAACGGGTACGAACTCGAGCCCGATGGTGCCGGCACGAATGGCGGCCTTGATCTCCTCGAGGCTCGGCTCCTCGCCCTCGAGATATTTCTCCATCAGGGCCTCGTCGGCCTCGACCGCGGTCTCGATCATCTCCTGGCGGGCGGCCTCCGCGCGCTCGGCCATGTCGGCCGGGATGTCGCGCAGCTCCCACTCGGCCCCGAGCGTCTCCTCCTTCCACACGACGGCCTTCATCGCCACCAGATCGACACAGCCGACGAAGTCGGCCTCAGCGCCGATCGGAAGCTGCAGAACGAGGGGCTTGGCGCCGAGGCGCTTGCGGATCATGTCGACACAGCGGTCGAAATCGGCGCCCATGCGGTCCATCTTGTTGACGAAGCACATGCGCGGCACCTTGTACTTGTCGGCCTGGCGCCACACCGTCTCCGACTGTGGCTCGACGCCGGCCACGGCGTCGAATACGGCCACCGCACCGTCGAGAACGCGCAAGCTGCGCTCGACCTCGATCGTGAAGTCGACATGCCCCGGCGTGTCGATGATGTTGATGCGGTGATCCTTCCAGAAACAGGTCGTCGCCGCGGAGGTGATGGTGATTCCGCGCTCCTGCTCCTGCTCCATCCAGTCCATCGTCGCGGCGCCTTCATGCACCTCGCCGATCTTGTGGGAGCGTCCGGTGTAATAGAGAACGCGCTCGGTGGTCGTCGTCTTGCCGGCATCGATATGGGCCATGATGCCGATATTGCGATAGCGCGAAATGGGCGTTTGGCGAGGCATGTCGGTCACTGCTCGATCAAATGGTGAAAGATGTCGCTTACCAGCGGTAATGCGAGAAGGCCTTGTTCGCCTCGGCCATGCGATGCGTGTCTTCCCGCTTCTTTACCGCCGCGCCGCGATTGTTCGCGGCATCGAGCAGCTCGCCGGCGAGCCGCTCTCCCATGGTCTTTTCGCTGCGCTTGCGTGCGGCCTCGATCAGCCAGCGGATGGCGAGCGCCTGGGCACGGTCGCTGCGCACCTCGACCGGCACCTGATAGGTGGCACCACCGACGCGGCGCGAACGCACCTCGATCGCCGGCTTCACATTGTCGAGCGCTTCATGAAAGACGGACAGCGGCTCGGTCTTCGCGCGGTCCTGAATGCGGTCGAAGGCACCATAGACGATGCCCTCGGCGACGGACTTCTTGCCGTCATACATCAGGCTGTTGACAAACTTGGTGAGCACCACATCCCCGAATTTCGGATCGGGGAGAATCTCACGCTTCTCGGCTCGGCGACGACGCGACATTCTTCAGTTCCTCATTTCGGCCGTTTGGCGCCATATTTCGACCGTCCCTGTCGACGGTCCGACACGCCCTGCGTGTCGAGCACGCCGCGCAGGATGTGATAGCGCACACCGGGCAGGTCCTTGACGCGGCCGCCCCGGATCAGCACCACCGAGTGCTCCTGCAGATTGTGGCCCTCGCCCGGAATGTAGCTGGTCACTTCCATACCGTTGGTCAGACGCACGCGTGCGACCTTGCGGAGCGCCGAGTTCGGCTTCTTCGGTGTCGTTGTATAGACACGTGTGCAGACGCCGCGCTTTTGCGGGCATCCCTCAAGAGCCGGAACCTTGTTGCGCTTGACCGGCTGTCTGCGCGGCTTGCGCACGAGCTGATTGATCGTCGGCATGCGTCTTTCTCTTCACGCTGTTGCTGCTGCCACGAGCAGGACCGGGAACTCCGGTGCGCCGCATGCGCACGCTTGCGCGGTCTTCTCGGCGCACCTGCCGTCAAAGACCGTCGGTACCTTTTCGAACCAGCAATATCTCGTCTACAGCTCGTCCAGCACCGGCGTCTGGCGCGCTTGCGCCACCACCCGGGCCCGAGCGAGGTGCGCACTATATGCATGGGCCCATGGGCCGTCAACCGAAATTCATGCGCAGTTCCGGGCCCGACCCGCGCACGATTTTGGCAACAAAAGCGGTGCCTTAGGGCAATATTTGCACAGCTGCGGAAAAAACGGCGCCGAACACATGGCCCGGCGCCGCGAATCGGGATCGGCCGGCGTTCCGGCCGGAGGCTCTGATCTCAGCCCTCCGTCGACGGCCCCTCCTCTCCCGACGCCGCCCCTTCGGGGCCGGCGAGAGCAGCCTTTTCCGCAGCGGCGGCCTCGGCCTCGGCGGCCGCCTGGGCCGCACGCTCTTCCGCCTGCTGCTTGAGGCGGACGGCGTAATCGCGGCGCGACGCCTCGTTCTTGAGGCGGCGCATCACGGCCCCGGTGCCGGCCGGGATGAGACGGCCGACGATCACATTTTCCTTAAGACCGACAAGCCGGTCGACCTTGCCGGCGACCGCCGCCTCGGTCAGCACCCGCGTCGTCTCCTGGAAGGAGGCGGCGGAGATGAAGGAGCGCGTCTGCAGGCTGGCCTTGGTGATGCCGAGAAGAACCGGCTTGCCCTCGGCACCACGCTTGCCCTGCGCCGCGAGTTTCTCGTTCACCTCGCGCACCTCCTCGGCATCCACCTGCTCGCCGAGAATGAAGGTCGATTCACCGGGATCGGTGATCTCCACCTTCTGCAACATCTGCCGGACGATGACCTCGATATGCTTGTCGTTGATCTTCACGCCCTGCAGCCGGTAGACTTCCTGGATCTCCTGGATGAGATAGGAGGCAAGGGCCTCGGTACCGAGCACCTCGAGGATGTCGTGCGGTGCCGGGTTGCCGTCGAGCAGATATTCGCCCTTGCGGATGAAGTCTCCCTCGCGCACGGTGATGTGCTTGCCCTTGGGCACGAGATATTCGGCAGGCTCCTCGCCCTCCTCGGTCGGGCGGATGATGATGCGTCGCTTGTTCTTGTAGTCGCGGCCGAATTCGACGATGCCGTCCTTCTCGGCGATGATCGCATGCTCCTTGGGCCGGCGCGCCTCGAAGAGCTCGGCAACCCGCGGCAGACCGCCGGTGATGTCGCGGGTTTTCGCCGCCTCGCGCGGGATGCGCGCGATCACATCGCCGGCGCTGACGCGCTGACCGTCCTCGACCGAGAGAATGGCATCGACGGACATGAAATAGCGCGCCTCGGTGCCATTCGCGAGTTCCACCACCTCGCCCTTGTCATCGCGCAGGGTGATGCGCGGGCGCAGGTCGCCGCCCTTGGGCGAGGAACGCCAGTCCATGACCACCTTCGAGGTGATGCCCGTCGTCTCGTCGACCACCTCCTTGACCGAGACGCCCTCGATAAGGTCGACGAAATGGGCAACGCCCGATTTCTCGGTGATGATCGGAATCGTGTAGGGGTCCCAGTCGCAGAGTTTGTCGCCCTTCTTCACCTTGTCGCCGTCGTCGACCGCGAGACGGGCACCGAAGGGAACCCGGTAGGACGCGCGCTCGCGCCCCTCGGCATCGATAAGCTTGATCTCGAGATTGCGGCTCATGACGATCCGCCGGCCGCGCGAATCGGCGACCACATTGCTGTTCTCGAGCTTCACCACGCCATCCGTGCTGGCCTCGGTAGATGACTGTTCGGACACCGTCGCGGCACCACCGATATGGAAGGTGCGCATGGTGAGCTGGGTTCCCGGCTCGCCGATCGACTGCGCCGCGATGACGCCCACCGCTTCGCCCATGTTCACCGGCGTGCCGCGCGCGAGGTCGCGTCCATAGCAAAGGGCGCAGACGCCGCCGCGGGTCTCGCAGGTGAGCACCGAGCGGATCTTGACGCTCGAGACGCCGGCCCGCTCGATGATCTCGACCTCCGCCTCGTTGATCGGCTGGCCCGCCTTGACGAGCACCTCGCCCGACACCGGATCCTTGACATCGACCGCGGACGTGCGACCGAGAATCCGGTCGCTGAGCGGCACGATCACCTCGCCCGACTCGACGACCTCACCGATGTCGAGCCCGCGCTCGGTCCCGCAATCATACTCGACGATGACGCAATCCTGGCTGACATCGACGAGCCGCCGCGTGAGATAGCCCGAATTAGCGGTCTTGAGCGCCGTGTCGGCGAGTCCCTTGCGGGCGCCGTGGGTCGAGTTGAAGTATTCGAGAACCGACAGCCCCTCCTTGAAGTTGGAGATGATCGGGGTCTCGATGATCTCGCCCGAGGGCTTGGCCATGAGGCCGCGCATGCCGGCGAGCTGCTTCATCTGCGCCGCCGAGCCGCGGGCACCGGAATGGGCCATCATGTAGATCGAGTTGATGTCGCGTTCGCGGCCAGTCTCGGGATCGCGGACATGCGAGGAGATCTCACGCATCATCTCCTCCGCAACCTTGTCCGTGCACTGGGCCCAGGCGTCGACGACCTTGTTGTACTTCTCGCCCTGGGTGATGAGGCCGTCCTGGTACTGCTCCTCATATTCCTTGACCAGCGCCTTGGTCTCCTCGACGAGCTTCTCCTTCGCTGCCGGGATGACCATGTCGTCCTTGCCGAAGGAGATCCCCGCCTTACAGGCCTGATTGAAGCCGAGCGCCATGATGCCGTCGGCGAAAAGGACGGTCTGCTTCTGGCCGCAATGGCGGTAGACGGTGTCGATGACCTCCGAAATCTCCTTCTTCGTCAGCAGCCGGTTGACGATCGAGAAGGGGACATTCGGGTGCCGCGGCAAGTGCCGCGAAAGCAGCATCCGGCCCGGCGTCGTCTTCACCCGTTCGACGCGCGGCGCGCCGGTCTCGTCGACGGTCTCGAGGCGGGCCTCGATCTTCGCATGCAGGCTGACCACCCCGAGATCGAGGGCCTGCTCGATCTCGGCCAGGCTGGAAAAGGCCATGCCCTCGCCGGGCTCGCCCTCGCGCTCCATGGTCATGTAATAGAGCCCGAGCACGATATCCTGGCTCGGCACGATGATCGGCTTGCCGTTGGCCGGCGAAAGGATGTTGTTGGTCGACATCATGAGCACGCGGGCCTCGAGCTGAGCCTCAAGGCTGAGCGGCACGTGCACGGCCATCTGG
>RFKS01000101.1 GCA_003694205.1 Alphaproteobacteria bacterium
GGTCGCCATGGCCGACGGCGACGGGCGCCATGTGCTCAATGCCGCCGAGGCGATCTACGATCTCGCCGGCGACAGGGTGCTCGGTACCGACGACCTCCTGCGCCTCGAGATGCGCCGCGCGCCCGCCTATGACAAGGATCGCGACGAGCACTACAACCTCATCTCGGCGCTGCACAAGTCCTTGCGCGGCTCGGACCCCGATGCCGCGCTCTACTGGTTCGCGCGTATGATCGAGGGCGGCGAGGATCCGCTCTATATCGCACGCCGCCTGATCCGCTTTGCCAGCGAGGATGTCGGGCTCGCCGATCCGCAGGCACTCTCGCAGGCGCTTGCGGCCCGCGAGGCCTATGCCATGCTTGGCTCGCCGGAAGGCGAGCTCGCGCTCGTGCAGGCGGTCGTCTATCTCGCGACGGCACCGAAGTCGAACGCCCTCTACCGCGCCGAGAAGGCGGCGCGCGAGGCGGCGCGGTCGAGCGGCTCCCTGCCGCCGCCGGCGCATATCCTCAATGCACCGACCACACTGATGAAGGAACTCGGCTACGGCGCGGGCTATCGCTACGACCATGATCTCGACGCGGGCTTTTCGGGAGCGGACTACTTTCCCGAAGGCATGGAGCGCCCGAGCCTGTACCGGCCCGTCGACCGCGGATTCGAGCGCGAGGTGAAGAAGCGGCTCGCCTATTGGGACAAGCTGCGCAAGGCGGCGCGCGACGACTGAGGCCGCTGCGCGCACGGCTGGCCAGGATGCACCCGCATCCCTATATCGGGGACATGTCCTTGTTGATCGTATTCGATTGCGACGGCACGCTGGTCGACAGCCAGGGGGCCATCATCGCCGCGGTGAGGAGCGCCTTTGACCTCGCGGGCCTGCCGGTGCCCGCCGACGAGTCGATCCGGCGCATCGTCGGCCTGTCGGTCCCGGAAGCCATGCAGCAGCTCCTGCCCGAACTCGCGGCGGACGACATTCCGCCGCTGGTCGAACGCTTTCGCGCCGCCTTTCTCGAATACCGTGCCACCCACGGGGCGTCGCTCGAGCCGCTCTTTCCGGGTATCCGCGAATCCTTGGTCGCGCTCGACGGCGCGGGCCACCGGCTTGCCGTCGCCACCGGAAAGTCGCGCCGCGGGCTCGAGATAACATTGCGCAATCACGATCTCCTCGATCTCTTCGTCGCGCTCGAGACCGCCGACCGGCATCCGTCGAAACCGCACCCGGCGATGCTCGAGGCGGCGATGGCCGCCGCCGGCGCCGGGGCCGAGGAGACGCTTGTCGTCGGCGACACCAGCTATGATATGCTGATGGCGAAGGCCGCCAGGGCGCGCGGCATCGGTGTCGCCTGGGGATATCACCCCGAATGCGAGCTGGTCGCGGCAGGTGCGGCCGCCATCGCAGGTCGGCCAACGGAACTCGGCGATACGATCACCGCACTTTGCGAAGGAACCGGATCATGACAGATGCCCCGTCCCCGCGCGAGAAGCCGCCACCGCCCGCAAGCCGCCTGCGTTTTCTGTTTGTGGCCGGCGCGTTTCTGCTCTTCGCCGTTCTCGACTATCTGGTCATGGACTCGATGAAATATGTCGGGGCGAGCGCGCTGCTCAGTGCGATCCACACCCTGCTCGCCTTTCTGCTCCTCGTCTTCGTGGTGGCGGCCCTCGTGTGCCTGGCCTGCTACGGCAACCGGCGTCTCGCCGACGCGGTGGATCGCCGGGTGCAGTATCTCAAGGACGCCTGGGGCGTCCCGATGCGCTACCTTGGCCTCGGCGGCTTTCGCGTCGAAAGCGCGAGCGATGAGGCGCGCATGGCCTCGCGGCGTATCCATCACCGGCACGAGCGGCGGCGCTACGCCCGGCAGCATCGCAACAAGGACGCCTGAGAAGGCATGCGCCGGTTCTACAGCGAGGTGACGCTCGAAGCGCGGCCGCAGGGCATTGCCCTGCTGCTCGACGGCCGTCCCGTGCGCACCCCGGCAAAAGAACTCTTTCTCGCTCCCAACGCCGCCGTCGCGGAGGCAGCAGCGGCGGAATGGCGCGATCAGGGCGAGCGCATCCGCACCGCCGACATGCCGGTGACGCGTTTCGTCAATTCGGTGATCGACCATGTGGCGCCACAGCGACAGGAGATCGCCGACCGGATCGCGGCCTATGGCGGGACAGATCTGCTCTGCTATCGCGCCGAGGCGCCGGAAGCACTCGTCGTGCGCCAGCGCGAGCTGTGGGATCCGCCGCTTGCATGGATTGCAGACGCACACGGTATCCGGCTCGAGGTGACGCAGGGAATCCGGCCAATCGCACAGGACCCCGCCATGCTCGCGCGTCTGACCGCTCGCATCGCGGCGCTCGATCCCTGGCGGCTGGCGGGCCTTGAAAGTGCGACCACTGTCTGTGGCTCGGTGGTGCTTGGCCTTGCCCTCCTCGAGGGCGCGATCGATGCCGAGGCGGCCTTCGCGGCGGCCATGCTGGACGAGGACCATCAGGCGGCGATCTGGGGAATCGACGCCGAGGCGGCCCGGCGCCGCGGGCAGCTCCGGCGCGAGCTCGACGAGACGGTGCGCTGGCTCGACCTGCTTGCGGGCTGACCGGCGATGGATGCCGCCGGCCCGGAGCGCACGCTTCTACTGCAGCTCCTCGACGAGGCGATCGCCGCCGCGCATCCGGATCGCGTCCTGCCGGCGGCACTTCCCCGTCGCCCGCCGCCGGGCCGCACGCTCGTACTCGGCGCGGGCAAGGCGGCCGCGGCGATGGCGACGTGCCTCTCGCGACATCTCGATCCCCCATTCACAGGTGCCGTCGTCGTGCCGCATGGCTATGAGGTGCCGACACCGGGAGGCATCGCGCTTCTCGAAGGCGGTCATCCCTTGCCCGATAACGGAAGCCTCAGCGCGGCGCGACGGTTCCTCGACGAGGCGGCGCGGCTCGGCCCCGGCGATCGCCTGGTCTTTCTCGCCTCGGGCGGCGGTTCGGCAGCGCTTGCCTTGCCGCTGCCGGGCCTTTCGCTCACCGAGAAGCGCGAGATCGTGCGCCATCTGCTCACATGCGGTACGCCCATCGCCGCGATCAATTGCGCACGCAAGCATCTCTCGGCGATCAAGGGCGGCCGCCTCGGCGCGTCCGCGACCGCCCGCGGAGCCGAATTGTGCACGCTGCTCATTTCCGATGTCGCGGGCGACGATCCGGCGGCGATCGCCTCGGGACCCACCATTGGCGACCCGACGACCGTGGATGCGGCACGCGCCACCCTGCGATCATGCGATGCCCCGCACGCGGCAGTCTGTGAGCGTCTGCTCGCGATGCCAGCGGCGGAAACGCCGAAGCCGGGTGAATTCGCGGGTGAAGTGCGGCTCCTTGCCAACGGCGCGACCGCGCTCGCCGCAGCCGCGGACGTTGCGCGCGCGGCCGGCTACACGATCCATGATCTCGGCGACCGGGTCGAGGGCGAGGCACGCGAGGTCGCCCGCGCGCATGCCGACCTGGCGCGTCGCCTCAAGTCCTCCGGCGGCCGCCACCTTGTGGTGTCGGGTGGCGAGCTCACGGTGCGCCGTGAGGGCAGGACAGGCGGTCGCGGCGGACCCAATCTCGAATATCTGGTGGCGCTCGCTCTCGCCCTGGACGGTGCACCTGGCATCCACGCGCTGGCCGCCGACAGTGACGGCTTCGATGGCACGAGCGGCGCCGCCGGCGCCCTCATTGCTCCGGATAGCCTCGCCCGTGCGCGGGCTCTGGGTCTTGACCCCGCCGCGCTCCTCACCGCACATGACAGCCGGCGCCTGTTCGCGGACTTGGGCGATCTCGTCGAGACCGGACCCACGGGCACCAACGTCAACGACTTGCGTTTCATCCTGATCGAGAACTGAGCGCCCGCATCCGTCCTATGGCGCCGCCTCCCAGGCTTCCGCCAATCCCCTGCGATGGCGGTCCCCGGGCCGCGTCTGAGCGCGAATCTGTGCATGGTAGCTTGCGGCAAGAGCTGGGTCGCCGAGGGCGCCAGCGGCCCGTGCCGCACCAAGCATGGCATTGAGGCGCCCGGGGGCGCCAGCGAGTACCAACTGATATTGTGCGAGTGCCTCCTCATGGGCGGTGCTCTCAAGCAGCATGTCGGCATAAAGCTCGCGCGCCGGCAGAATCTCGCCCGGGGTGACCGGATGCTTGTCCACCGCGTCTTCGCGATCGGCAGCGTGGGCGGCCAGTCGCAGCGCTTCGTCGACCTTGTTCGTGGAATGCAGAATCCAGGATTCGACAGCTTCGCGCTGAACAGCAACCGATTCCCTCAGATAGGGCAATGTTTCGGCCGGCAGCTCACCCTCGAGCGCCAGGATGCGGCCATGTTCCTGGCGCGCCTGATCCACCGCACCGCTTCGCGCCGCACCGATACCACGCGCAAAATGATGCATCGCACGGGCCCAGACGAAATTCTCCCAGGGGAAGTCGGTGGGCAACAGGGCGAGCTCGCGGGCTTCGACCCACTGGCGCCGCTCCAGCGCATGGCGCGCCGGCGCGGCGGCGTAGGTATAGGCCACGGCGAAGAAATTATCATTGTCGGTCTTTCCGATCTTGCGCAGCCGGGCGAGAAGTGCCGCCGCCTCGTCGTCGCGGGCGGTTTGCAGCATGGCGTACATCAGATAGTCCATGCCGTGCACGCCTTCCTTGTAGAAGCCGCTGAGCTTGTTGCGCCTGGTGAAGTCGACCGCGGATCGGACCGCATTATGGTTGGAGGCGAGCGACTCCTCCCACAGGCCAAGCCGCGTGAAGATATGAGAGGGCATATGATGCGCGTGCGTCGAGTTCGGCGCGACGACGGCATAGGAGGTGGCGGCATCGAGCGCGAGATGCGCGAGCCCCGGGTAATCGAAGCTGTGAATGAGATAATGCGCCGCACCGGGATGCTCGGGCTGCGATTGCCGCACCCAGTTGAGCTGCGCCGCCGCCTTGTACTGGTGAGCGTAGGTCTTGTCCCGCGGGTCGGCGGTCGCCAGCAGCGCCAGGGAATAGAATGCGGCGGCCTCCGGATCGTCGCGATAAGCAGCGGCCAGAGCGCTCATGCGCGCTTCATAGGCGCGCGCACGGGCCAGATGGGTGCCGGTGTCCGTGCTCGAGAAAAACGCCTTCAGTGCTTCGATGTAGGCGGCCTCTCGCGGCGAGACGGCCAGCCCATCGGTTCGGGCGAGAATCGCCGCCCCTTGCGCAAGCTCGACAGCGCTCGGCGGTGCCCACACCGGGTGCCAGATTGACATCGCCATTCCCCAATACGCCATCGCACAATCAGGGTCTGCGCTCGAGATCGCCTCGAACGCCTTGTAGACCTTGGGATATTCGAACGAGTGAAGAAACGTCACCGCTTCCTCGAAGGGTTCCTTCACGCCGGCGTCGCAACTCGTTGGAAACTGAACCCGGTACGCGGGTGCCGCCCCCGCAGATGCCTGAAACGGCTGCAGCGCAGCGGCGATGAGCACGAATCCAATGATGGCGAATTTCATGGTCGATTCCTCCCCTTGAAGCAAAACATGTACGGACGACAGCTGCTTTTCTTGCGGGAGGCCAGGATCCCCGGAACGGGCCCACTCACGGTCAGCGCCTCAGCCATAGCATATTTCACGGATACGATCTGTGCTTTTCAGCGGGATCAGACGCTGCAAAGCCTTGCCTCCGCAGGCACGTGGCCGCTGGCCAGGGCTCAAGCGACAGGATATAGAGGTCGGACGCGACGCCAACGGCGAGTGGTGTGCATGCTGTCCCGGTCTTGAGGGAGGGATCATGAAGGAGGTCTTGCGGGAACTCGAGAGACGGCGCGCGCGGGCGCGCGCGGGCGGCGGCAAGGCGCGCATCGAGGCGCAGCACAAGAAGGGCAAGCTCACCGCCCGCGAGCGCCTCGAGGTCCTGCTCGATGAGGGCTCGTTCGAGGAATACGACCTCTTCGTCGAGCACCGCTCGACCGACTTCGGCATGGCGAAGAAGCGCATCCCCGGCGACGGCGTGGTCACCGGCTCGGGCACCATCAACGGCCGGCTCGTCTTCGTCTTCAGCCAGGACTTCACCGTCTTCGGCGGCTCGCTCAGCGAGACCCATGCCGAAAAGATCTGCAAGATCATGGACATGGCGATGAAGGTGGGGGCGCCCGTCATCGGCCTCAATGACTCCGGTGGCGCCCGCATCCAGGAAGGTGTGGCGAGCCTCGCCGGCTATGCCGAGGTCTTCCAGCGCAACATCCTCGCCTCGGGCGTGATCCCGCAGATCTCGCTCATCATGGGACCGTGCGCCGGGGGCGCCGTCTATTCGCCGGCAATGACCGACTTCATCTTCATGGTGAAGAACACGTCCTACATGTTCGTCACCGGGCCCGATGTGGTGAAGACAGTCACCGGCGAGGTGGTCACCCACGAGGAACTCGGTGGCGCCATGACGCACACCACCCGCTCCTCCGTCGCCGACATCGCCTTCGAGAATGACATCGAGGCGCTCATGCAGACGCGGCGGCTCGTCGACTTCCTGCCCTTGAGCAACCGCACGCCGCCGCCAGAGCGGCCGAGCTTCGACAAGCCCGACCGCATCGAGAAGTCGCTCGATACGGTCGTACCGTCGAATCCCAACAAGCCCTATGACATGCACGAGGTGATCCTCAAGGTGGTCGACGAGGGCGACTTCTTCGAGATTCAGCCCGATCATGCGAAAAACATCGTCACCGGTTTTGCGCGCATGGACGGGCGAACCGTCGGCATCGTCGCCAACCAGCCGATGGTGCTCGCCGGCTGTCTCGACATCGACTCCTCGAAGAAGGCCGCGCGCTTCGTCCGCTTCTGCGACTGCTTTTCGATCCCCATCCTCACTTTCGTCGACGTGCCCGGATTTCTCCCCGGCACGGCGCAGGAATATGGCGGCATCATCAAGCATGGCGCGAAGCTGCTCTACGCCTATGGCGAGGCGACGGTGCCCAAGATCACGGTCATCACGCGCAAGGCCTATGGCGGCGCCTATGATGTCATGAGCTCGAAGCATCTGCGCGGCGACCTCAACTACGCCTGGCCGACGGCCGAGATCGCCGTCATGGGTGCGAAGGGCGCGGTCGAGATCCTCTATCGCGCCGACAAGGACGACCCGGAAAAGCTCGCCCGCCATCAGGCGGAATATGAGAAA
>RFKS01000102.1 GCA_003694205.1 Alphaproteobacteria bacterium
CGTGCCTCGGCCCGCTGTCGTTCCTGGCCCTCGAGCGCGGTGATCGGCAGGCGCTCGACGATGCAACGGCAGTTGATGGTTTCTTCCGGCGGCCCCGCAGGGTCGCGCGGCTCGCGCAGCTTTGCGGCACCGACATCGAAGAACTCGTCTTCGAAGCGGATCTGCCCGTCGGCGGCATGATTACTCTCGCGCACGGACCCGTCCTTCCGGGTGCGCCAGACCTTGACGAACACCGGATCGAGATCGGCCCGCGCTTCCGGCTCTGCCCCTTTCGCCTCGCGCCTGTCCCGCGCGAGGCGGGGCTCAAAAGGGCCGGGGGCGCCTCCATCTCCCGGTGGCGGCATGGCGAGGGACGGCGTCAGCCGGTCACCGCCGGCGATGGGTTCGAGCCCCACCGCGGCCCGCTTCTCGTTCACCGTGAGAAAGCCCGCGCCCTCCAGCCGCGCCCAGTGCGCCGCCCTCTCCGGTGCCAGCGCCGGCAGCGCGTCGAGATCAGCGGCAAGCCCCACCGCCGGCCCGAAATCCTCGCCGAGCCAGCGGGCCAACCCCGCAAGAACCTTGTCGATGAGTGGCAGCAGCGTCAGCCGCCAGAAGGCGCGGTTGGCCTCCTGGTAATTGGCATAGGTGTTGTCGCCGGGAATGCCGAGCAGCATCGGCGGTACCCCGAAGGCCAGTGCCACCTCCCGCGCCGCCACGTGCTTGGCATTGATGAAGTCCATGTCCGCCGGCGAAAACGCCATCGGCTGCCATTTGAGGCCGCCCTCGAGAAGGAACGGCCGGCCGGCATTGGCGGCGCCCTGGAAATGCTCCTCCATCTCCGCCTTGAGGCGCGCCACCTGCTCCTCGCTCAGCACATCGGCACCGCCCTCGCGGGGCTCGAAGACAAGGGCGCCCGAGGGGCGTGCGGCATTGTCGAGAAGCGCCTTGTTCCAGGTCCCGGCGGCATTGTGGATGTCCACCCCCATGGCGGCGGCGGCCAGCGCCGAGAGCCCGAGATGGTCGTCGAGCGGATTGAAGGACCGGAAATGGAGAAGCGGCGCCCGGCCACTCACCGGATCGACGGGGAAGTGACGATGCGCGGTGCCGACGCGATAGTCGTAGCCGACCGGCCAGCCCTGTGGCCCGGTCCTAATGCTGATGCGGTCGGGCCGCAGCACATGCAGCTCGAGCGGCCGCCCGTCGGGGCCTTCGATGCGCTCGACATAGGCATTGCCGGCGAGCAGCAGGAAGGCGTAGATGCGCTCGAAAAGCTCGCGGCCCGAGCTCATCGGGTTGGGAGCGGCAAGAAGATCGGCCAGCGGATGGGCCGCGAGCCGCCGACCCTCCTCGACGACGTGAAAGGGAACCGAGGCCGCGCATTCGGCAACCAGCCGCACCGATCGCTGGGCGATGACGTTTTTGCCATAGCCTTCCTGCACCAGACGATGGTATGAGCGCTCGCTCCAGCTTGCGCCACCGAAGGTGAGCCAGGTGGCGGCATAACCCGGCCCCGAAAAGGGCCCGGAGCCCGACTTCAGCGCCAGTCTGCCAAGGGATTGTCGAAGTCTTCGGATCAGGGCCATAATACCTCGGCTGGGTTTGGATCAGGGGCCGGACCGGCGCCTCGTGGGAGGCGACCGATGGCGGACGAGGAACGGAGTGACGATGCGACAGCGACCTGTCGGGGCCGGGCTTTTCCTGACGTTTTTCGCGACCTTGCTGCTCGCCGCTGGCGCCGCGGCGGCGGCGGTCGACTGCGGCGATCCGCCTATGAAAGGGCCGGCGATCCCGGATGGCGCGCACGCCAGCCGCGCCGAAATGTTGGCCGGGGTCAATGCGGTCAAGGCCTACAGCGACGCGGTGGACGCCTATCTCAAATGCAAGGACCAGCGCGCGCTCACCGTCTTCCAATGGATGACGGAAGACCAGCGCCGGCGCTGGAATGAGGATCTCGATGCAGTGCACCAGCGACGAGTCGAGGTGCAAAGGCAGATGAACGAGGCCATCCGCATCTTCAACCAGAGCCGCGCCGCCAGCGACGGCACGGGCGGCTCCTGAACCGGGCTCACAAACGTCTCAGGCTCGGCCGCCCGAGCCGACCGAGTGCAAGGTCGCTAACCGCCCAGACGAGCGCGTCGAGGCGGTCGGGGCTGGCCTCGGCATTGCTCCCCGTATAGCTGCACATCTCGTCCTCAAGTGCGGCGAAAATCCCGGCATGGTGCACGAGCCCGCGCTCATAAAGCGCCGCCACCGGCTCGGCGCGCGCGATCTTGCCGCGGCTCGCCCGGACAGCGCGATAGCTCAGTGCCGGTGCCGCCTGCCGCAGCACCGCCTCGACCATGTCGCCGCCGTTGTTGACCTCGCCGAGCACGCGGTCGGCGTCATGGCGTTCATAGGCGGCAGCGACCCGTCGCGCCCAGCCAAGGGGACGCAACCCCTGGCAACTCGCATCCTCGAGTACGAAGACCGAGCCTGCGGCATCGCGACCGGCGACGATAATGCCGCAGGCATCGGCGGACTCGCCGTGGCTCGCCGGCGGATCGACGGCCACCAGGACGCGTTCGAGCGGCGCCGGTGGCGCGGTGACGCGACAGGCCTCGATCATCTCGCGCGTCCACAGGGCGCCGGCGACATCCTCGATGATGCGCCCCTCGAGCTCCTGCAGGCCGAGGCGGGTGCCGGCGAACAGGCGCTCGACCTCGGCCAGAAACTGCGGCGCCAGATTAGCGCGATTGTCCATCGTGCGGCCGCTCGTGGTCACCGTCGTCGGTTCAGCGGCGAGGCGCCTCAGCCATTTGAGCGGGCGCGGCGTCGTTGTCGCCACGACGCGCGGGCGTGTGCCAAGGCGCAAGCCGAGCACGAGGTTCGACCAGGCGCGGGCGCCGTCATGCCATTTCGCGATCTCGTCGGCCCAGCCGGCATGGTGCTGCGGTCCCCGGAGCTGATCGGGATCGACCGCGGCATAGAGAAAGGCCTGCGCCCCGTTGGGCCAGACCAGCCGCCGTCGCGAGGGCTCGAACCGCGGCCGCCAGCGAGAGGGCGCGATGGCCCTGAGGCCGCTTTCACCCTCGATCATGACGTCGCGCACATCGGCGAAGGTCTCGCCGACGAGCGCGATTCGTGCCGCCGCGCCGTCACCCGCGATGAGTGGGCTCGGGCCCTCGACCAGGCCGCGCACCCATTCCGCCCCCATGCGCGTCTTGCCGAAGCCGCGGCCGGCGAGCACGAGCCAGCAGAACCAGTCGCCCGGTGGCGGCAATTGCCCGGGCCGCGCCCAGAAGCGCCAGTCGTGGAGCAGGCGATGGGCAACCCGGGGCGTCAAGCGCCCAAGCCAGCGCTCGCGCCGTGCCGCCGGCAGGCGTGCAAGGCGCAGGGCGGGACTTTCAGGACTCACCGTCTGCTTCGGCGCTGCAGGAATCGGCAAGCCGCGCGAGACGCGCCCCGAGCTCGGCCCGGGCGCCCGCCACCTCCTCCGTCAGCGAGCTCTCCGTGGCCGACGCGCCGTGGGTGGAGAAAACCGCGGGACGGCGGCATTTGAGAAGAAACATGCCAAGCTGGTCGGAATAGCTGCGGATGGTGCCGCACGGCTTGCCGCCATAGAAGACCGGTTTTTCCACACCCTCGAGCGCCCGCCGGCGTAGCTCCTCCTCGAGGGCGTCGAGCGCTTCCTCGAGCGCATCGTCCCACTGGGCGCGAAAGCTTGCGTCGCTCTGCCGCAGGGCATAGGCGGCGCTGCGCGACATGCCCGCTCGTCGCGCCGCGGCGCTGACATTCGCGCTCGCGCGCAGGGCATCAAGAAAAAGGCGCCGCCGCCGCGACGTCCATCCCGTCTTCGCCATGAACGACCCGTGCACAAAACAAGGGCGGCCGTCCGGATCCTTCGGACGACCGCACCAGGACCCAATTTGCGAGCATGTCCTCGTCTATAACCTATATCGTGACGCTTGTCAAGACACTTATCCATATTGGCACATTTTGGGAGCTTCCTAGGATTCGATCGCTACCTCCAGAATTTCGCCGGGCGCGGGGATGGCGTTTGTCTCGTTATTTCTTAAATTTCGGCCCGTTCATTGGCGTGCTGTTAATAACTTTTCGATAATATCCACGCGTGGACATTGATCAGGCATGGTCCAATGATGAAGTTTATCGGCGTTGCATCAGGCATAGTTCTTCTTTCTTCGGCGTCTTTCGCATGGGCGGCGCCCGAGGAGGACGCAAATGAGACCCGCGCCGGGCGGATCGAGATCGCGGCGATGGCCCCTGATGGCGGCGAACGGGATACCCGCCTCCCGGTCGTGGGGACCGGCAGCCGCAAGGCGGGGGCGGCGCTGCTTCTATATATCGCCCTCGGCCAGCATTGCCGGCGCGCCGGCTGCGTCTCCGGCGAACGCCCGGTCAGGCCCTAGGCGAACAACGCACTTCACCCTGGCATCCCCTTGCCAACTGGGCGCCCTCGGGCGCCCATCTTTTTACCCTCGTAGAAATCTGCAAGACGGTCGAGCGCGAGGGACAGCACGACCTTGCCCGAGCGCGCGGGCCAGCCGATGGCCTGTTCGGCCTCTGCAAGTCCCTCGAGAAAGCAGCAGGTGCGAAGGGCAATGTCGGCGAGGCCGGGTCCCATTGCCGCGAGCGCCGCATGCACCCGGCGCCGGGCATCGATGGCCTGATCCGCGGGCATGGCGGGAGCCTGCGCCCCGCCGCGCCGGCCGCGGCTGACCGGCGGTGCGTCATAGGCGCGAACGAGGCGCGGCCCGAGCCCGCTGCGTTCGAAGTCTTCGCGCAGCCGTTCGCCCGCCAGATACTGGCGTTCGCTGAGCAGCGGCCGGCCATCGCGCCCACGGCGGCGCGCCAGCCATCCGAGCGGCGATTCGGTGCCGTTCACGAATGCCCGCTCGCCATTCCTGCCGGCCGGCTCGCGGCGCCGTGTCAGGGTCATGTGCTGGGAGCGAAAGGCGCCGACGGCGCGGGCCGTCGCGCGCGGCGTCCGGCGGCGCCGCAAACAGGCCTCACCGGCGGGGGTGATCGTGACCCGGCCTTCGTCCGTCTGCACGAGGTCGCGTGCGAGAAGCGCCCTGAGCACCGACTCCGGGACCGTTCGCCCACTGAGCCGAAGTCCGCCATCGTCCTTGAGCACCGCCGGGCGCCCCGCCGCCAGCTTGCCTAGGATTTCAACCGCAAAGCGCGAAATTGTCGGTTTCTGCATGCTTTTTCCCCTTATGGAACCGTTTGGGTTATAACAAATCGTGCCGTATCGGTAAATATTATTTGCGTGACTTTCAATTTCGGTTATAAGCCGGGGAGCATCAGGGAAGGAGGTTCCAATGCTGCATGCGCGGCTGCGAGAGATCCGCAAGGCCAAGGGATTGACCTTGCAGGAAGTGGCGGAACGGGTGAAACCGCATGGCACGACGGCACAGACGATCGGGCGGCTGGAGACGGGCGTGCGGACACTGACGCTCGACTGGGTGCGGCGCATCGCCGAGGCGATGGAGGTCGATCCCGCCGAGCTTCTCTCCCTGCCGCAGGGCGGGGACATCGTCATCGACGGTGCGGTGAGCGCCTCGGGGCGCGTCGTCGACCGGGAGGAGGGGGTGCTGTCGGTACGCCTGATGGCCCGCAACCCGATCGCGGTCAGAATCGCCGAGACCATGGGACAGTACCGGGCGGGCGACGTCGTCGTCTGCGAGCCCCTGGCGCCGGAGCACCTGCACCGCGCCGGTGGCTGCGACTGCCTCGTCGTCGATCGCTCGGGCGAACGGCATTTCGGCAAGGTCATTCCGGGCCGGGACCGCCAGCGCATTATCCTCGCCCCGCTCGCCCCGGCGGGGGCACTGCGAAGTGACCTCGAAATCACCGCAGCCGCACCCGCTGTCGTTCTCCTGCGCGCACTCGCCCCCTAGTCGCCGATGTCACCCGCGGCCGCACCACCCATTGCGGAGGTCTCTGGGGCCTTCGCACGGTGCCGGAATGGGAAGGCGAGCTGCCCGAGATAGGATCGTGGTACCGGGGTGTCGGTGCCATATGCTCGCGGCATGGTCCCAAAGGGAAGATGCACGGTGCCGAAGAGGACATCGAGGATGGCAAGCTGTCCCGCATAGTTGCGATCCCGCGCCGCCACCTCGTCGGCATGGTGCCAATGGTGAAAACACGGCGAGGCGATGAGCCAGCGCAGCGGGCCGAAGGGCAGGCGGACATTGGCATGCAGAAGAATCGAATGCCAATGATAAAGGATGGCAAAAACGACCAGCGCATCGCTATCAAAACCGAGCGCCGTCACCGGCAGCAGGGTCATCGCCCGGGTCAGGATCTGGTCCAGCGGATGCACACGGTGTGCAGCGAGAAAGTCGAGTTCCTCGATGCTGTGATGGACCGCGTGAAAGCGCCACAGCCAGGGGATCTCGTGAAAAGCGCGGTGAACGAAATAGAATCCGAGGTCGGCGATGACGATGACCTCGATGACCGCGATCCACAAGGGCTGGGCAGCGATCGCCTCGTGGACGGCCGCAGGGACGAAATCCCGCAAGGGTGCACCAACGAGAATCGCCAGCAGAACCGCGCCGAATCGATAGAACAGCCCGGTCGCGAACACATGAATGAGATCAAGACGCCAGAGCGCGCGAAAAATACGCTGTTCGCGCCGGAGCGCGAGCAGGCGCTCGAGCGGCACGAAGATGAACGCCGCGAGCAGCAGATCCTTCGCTGTTTCGACAAATAGCACGCGCGGCCCGTCCGTCCGTTTCGCCGGTGACACGCCCCCTGCCATCTCCAGCCGGCGGGGCAGTGTTCAAGGCTAGTTTGCCGGCGATAACAAACTCCTAATGCACGCGCCGGGCGGGTCCCGAATGCTGATAACGCGAGCGACCGGAAAGGATTCGTCAAGACGACCGTGCAAGACTGGCGGCAGCATGGAGAAGGCGACAGATTCCCCTGCCCTTGTGGCACACCCGCAGAGATGGCTCGATGGCGGCGAACAGATCGTCGTCCTCGGCCTCTATGTCTGGCTTGTGGCCCGACTTTGGCCGGAAAATTTCGCTGCCGACAACTGGTACCCTCTGCTGCTGCTCCTCTCAGAAGGCCTTGTCGTCTTTCTGCTTCTGATCCGCCGCCGTACCGAGCGCATCTCGAGCCGGCCGCGGGACTGGATCATCGCCTTTGCCGGCACATTTCTCAGCCTGCTTGTTGAAGGCGGCCATACCCCCCTGGCGCCGATCCTCGGCGCAGCCCTCATGTTATGCGGAATCTTCGTCCATGTCGGTGCCAAGCTCAGCCTGTGGCGCAGCTTCGGCGTCGTCGCAGCAGACCGCGGCGTGCGGACCGGCGGCCTTTATGCCCTTGTGCGTCATCCCATGTATGCCGGCTATATGCTCTCTCACATCGGCTTTCTGCTGATCGTGCCGACATTGTGGAATCTCGTCCTCTATCTCATGGTCTGGACGTTGCTCCTCGCCCGCATCCATGCCGAGGAGCAGGTGCTTGCGACAAGCCCGGCCTATCGCCACTACATGAAGCGGGTGCGCCATCGCCTGCTTCCAGGCGTTGTCTGATAAGCACCGAACACGCCGACATCGGGCGTTGACCGCTCCCGGCCGGCAGCCGAGAGTTGACGCGAACGTCAACCGTCTCAGGGACCGCCCGATGCTGCCTGCCCGCCCCATCTATGACGAGGAGCACCGCCTGTTTCGCGACAGTGTGCGCGAATTTCTCGCCCGCGAGCTCCAGCCTCACAAAGCCGCCTGGCGCGAGGCCGGAATGGTGCCGCGCGAATTCTGGCTCAAGGCGGGCGCGGCCGGTCTGCTCTGTCCGAGCCTGCCCGAGGAGCATGGCGGGCCCGGCGGCGACTTCCGCCATCATTGCGTGGTCGATGAGGAGCTCGCCTATGGTGGGCTCGCGATCGGGCTTTCCGTCCATTCCGACATCTGCATGCCCTATATCCTCAAATACGGCAGCGCGGCACAGAAGCGTCGCTGGCTGCCACGGCTGGCGACGGGAGAAACCGTCACCGCGATCGCCATGAGCGAGCCCGCCGCCGGCTCCGATCTACAGGGCATCCGCACGACGGCGCGTCGCGACGGAGAGGACTATCTCATTTCCGGCTCAAAGACCTTCATCACCAACGGCATCGCCGCCGACCTCATCATCGTCGTCGCGAAGACCGATCCCGAGGCCGAGGGCGCCAAGGGCACGAGCCTGATCCTGGTCGAGGCCGACCGGCCGGGCTTCCGGCGCGGCCGCGCGCTCAAGAAGATCGGCCAGAAGGCATCGGACACCGCCGAGCTCTTCTTCGATGATGTCCGTGTCCCCGTGGACAACCGTCTTGGCGAGGAGAATGCGGGCTTCGTCTATCTCATGCAGGAGCTGCCGCAGGAGCGCCTTGTCATCGCCGTCGCCGCCGCAGCGGCAGCACAGCATGCCTTCGACATCACGCGCGACTATGTGCGCGAGCGGCGCGCCTTCGGCCGGCCGGTCGCGGCATTCCAGAACACGCGCTTCACACTTGCCGAAATGGCAACCGAGCTTGCCGTCGGCTGGGCCTTCGTCGATCAATGCATCATGCGCCATCTTGCGGGCGGGCTCGATGCTGCCGGCGGTGCGATGGCCAAGCTGTGGCTGAGCGAGATGCAGGGGCGGGTCGTCGACCGCTGCCTGCAGCTCTTCGGCGGATATGGCTATATGGATGAATACGAGATCGCGCATCACTTCGTCGATGCGCGCGTGCAGCGCATCTATGGCGGCACGTCGGAGATCATGAAGGAGCTGATCGCGCGCTTCCTTTGAGACGCGGTGTGGCTGCCGCGTGACCTCCCACCGACACCGCCGCTACCCGTCCGTGCCCTTGCTCTCGATCTTGTGAAGATTCGAGAGGAGGTTGGGGAGGATTTTCGAATCGGTCTTTTCATTGCGCCGGGAACGCGCGATGCTTGTAAAGCACGCTGGGCGATGTGTGAGCAGCCACTCCTTGGCGCCGGCCAGGGCTGAGGCAAGTGGCGGCGCGCAGCAAGGACGAAAGCGGATTCATGCGGGGTGGTATGCCGGACAGGCAGAGGAGTTTCGAAAGCTGCGAGATCCTCGTTGATCTGGAGCGGGCGGCGAGCGTGCAGGCCTGCCAGTCGCTGCTGCGCTCGAAATTTGCCGATCTCGGTATCACCAATTTCGGATATGTACGCATGAATCCGCCGATGGTGGAGGACCGCTCCTATATCTTCTCGAGCTATGATCCCGACTGGCTCAGCCATTATGTCGCGCAGGACTATGTGTTCTGCGACCCGCTTGTTCTCGAGGCGCGCAAGTCGCTGACGCCGATCATCTGGAGCGAGGCGCACCCGCTGCCCGTGCGCACGACGCGCCAGGCGCAGTTCATGAAGGAGGCGGCAGCAAACGGCTTTCGCCGCGGCATCGCCATCCCGATCCGTGGTTTCCGGGGCGAATTCGCCATGATGTCGATGATCCTCGAGGAACCTTCCGAGCGCGCGTTCGCCGCATTCTGCGACGAGTACAAATACCTTCTCCTCCTCGCGAGCCTCTATTTCCATCACGAGATCTGGCGGCGGATCGAAAACGGCGCGGCGCGCACGCTTCCTGAACTGACGGCGCGACAGGTGGAGATCCTGCGCCTCGCCGCGGCCGGCAAGACTGCCTGGGAGATCTCTGTCATCCTCGAACTGTCCGAGGACGGCGTGCGCTACCACATTCGCGAGGCAGGCCGGAAGCTCGGAACCTTTGGCATTACGGCGACCATCGCCAAGGCCATTGCCTATGGCTATTTCTCGCCATAGAGGTGTATCTAGATTTTTCCTAAACCTGGCGTCAAGTGCGGGATCCTGTAGTGGCCGGATCCGTCGCAGATTCGGATGATCCGGTCCGGACCTCACCGGTTCATTCGGGAGACGGACGCATGGTGGAAGTCTACGACCTCGAGGGCCTGCTCGCCCGCCCCGCCCTGCGCGAGGAAATGCACGAGCTGCGCTACCGCCAGTTCTACGAAAAACGGCGCTGGGACATCCCGGCGGTCAAGGGGGTCGAGATCGACCAATATGACCGCCGCGAGATCAATCCGGTCTATTTTCTCGCCCGTGATGCCTCGGGACGGCTGTGCGGCAGCTGCCGCCTGATCCCGACCACCGGCCCCTACATGATCCGCGATCTCTTTGCACACATGCTGGGCGACCGGCCATTGCCGGAGAGCCCGCGCATATGGGAAGCGACGCGGATCGCCGCCGACACCGCAAGCGGCGCGCGGGCGGCCATGCGGACGACAGGGGCGCTGCTTGCCGCGGTCTGTGAATTCGGCATGCCGCGGGGCATCCGATTTACCATCGGAACCTATGAGGCGGCGGTGATCCGCCTGTTCCGGGTTCGCGGCGTTCCGGCGACCTGGGTGGGCGCGGAACACGAGCTCGCCGACTGCCGCTGCGCGCTTGCCCTGCATCCCGTGAATGACCGCGTCTATCGCCGGATCCTGGACGTGAATCGTCTATCGGCGCCGGTAATCAGTCTTGATGCCACCCTTTACAAGGAGGAGGCCGCCTGATGCCCCGGCATGAGCCGCCCAGCACGCTTCCCGCACATGTCCATCTCAGGATGGCTCTCGACGTGCTCTATTCGCGCGCCCTCGAGCTCGGACTCGCCAGCACCGCCCATCTGATCGGCACCGCCGCCCTTTCGGTCGATATCGAGGCGCGCGAACGCATGAATCGGCTCCTGGGCGAAGACGGCAACTGGGAGAGAATCGATGACGCCCAGCCGAGGCCATAGCGACCCGCCGTCGCCGATCGCAACACTGCGCGCCTTGCGCCGTGACGCGCTCGAATTCCTTCTCGACCAATCGCATCGGCCCGAGCCCGTGGTGCCGCTGCGCCTCGGGTTTGGGCGGGTCCATCTCTTGAACCGCGCCGAGCATGTCCATCATGTCTTCGTCGGCAATTGCCACAATTACGGCAAGAGCCCCTACTACCGGCATCTCCGGCCGCTGCTTGGCGCGGGCATGTTCACCCTCGATGGCGCCGCCTGGCGGGCCCGGCGCCGCGCCGCGCAACCGGCCTTTCGCGGCCCGTGCCTCAAGGAGGCGATCGGCCCCATGCTGCAGGCGATCGACGCGGCAAGGGCGGAACTCGACGCCGCCACGCGTGCCGCGGTGCCGATCGACCTTGGCGCCTTCTCGGCGCGCCTCGCGCTCGATATCTCGATGCGCTGCCTATTCTCGACCCTGCTCGATCGCGTGACGGCGGAGCGCATCTACCGCTCGCTCGGAGTTGCCCTCTGCTGCATCGAACGGCGGCTCTGGTCGCCGGTGTCGGCGCCTCCGTGGGTGCCGACGCCGAACAATCGCCGCCTTGCCCGGGCGCTCGCGGTGCTCGACGGGGTCGTCC
>RFKS01000103.1 GCA_003694205.1 Alphaproteobacteria bacterium
AAGCGGGGGAGGCGGCGCTCGCGCGTTTTCTCGCCGCTTGCGTCGGCCGCGAGCACCGGGTGCTGGTCGAGACCGGAACCGAAGGCCGCACCGAGCAGTTCGCCCCGGCGCGCCTTCTCGAGCCCCTGCCGCCGGGGTCGCTGGCGCGCGCCCGCGCCGAGGCGGTCGCGGACGGCGCGCTTCTCGCCCGCCCGATGGGCGAGGCCGCGTGATGGCGGCAGACGGCGACAAGCCGCGCGGCTGGCTCGCGCGGCTCAAGGCCGGGCTTGCGCGCTCGTCGTCGAAGATCAGCGACGGCGTCGGCGCGATCTTCGCCAAGCGCAAGCTCGACGCCGAATCGGTCGAGGCGCTGGAAGAGCTTCTGATCGCCGCCGACCTCGGGGTCGAGACCGCGGCCGAGCTCGCGGGCGCGATCGCGGCCATGCGCTTCGAGCGCGAGGTCGAGCCCGAAGCGGTGCGCGCCGCGCTCGCCGACCGCATCGCCGAGATCCTCGCCCCGGTGGCGAAGCCGCTCGAACTCGACCCTGCGCGGCGGCCGACGGTGATCCTCGTGGTCGGGGTCAACGGCACCGGCAAGACGACGACCATCGGCAAGCTCGCCAAACGTTTCCGCGAAGAGGGGCTCTCGGTGATGCTCGCCGCGGGCGACACCTTCCGCGCCGCGGCTATCGAGCAGCTCGAGATCTGGGGCCGCCGCGTCGACGCCCCGGTGGTGACCACGAAGCCCGGTGGCGATCCCGCAGGCGTGGCCTTCGAGGCCGTCGACCGCGCCCGCGCCGCTGGCACCGACGTTTTGCTGATCGATACCGCCGGGCGGCTGCACAATCGCGACGAGCTGATGGCCGAGTTGGCGAAGATCGTGCGCGTAATCCGCAAGAAGGACCCGAGCGCACCGCATGACACGATCCTCGTGCTCGACGCCACGACGGGGCAGAATGCACTCAATCAGGCGCAGGTCTTCCGCGACGTCGCCGAGATCAGCGGCATCGTCATGACCAAGCTCGACGGCACCGCCAAGGGCGGGGTTCTCGTTGCCCTCGCCGAACGTTTCGGCCTGCCGATTCACGCCATTGGGGTAGGAGAGGACGCCGACGACCTGCAGCCCTTCGACGCCGACGCCTTCGCCCGTGCGCTGGTCGGGCTCGAGGCCGCGGAGACCGCGTGAGCGCGGTACCGCAGCAACCGGGGAGCGGGCCGCTCGCCGCCTATGAGGCCTTCCTCGCCGCCGGCGAGCTCAGGCCCGATGCGCAGCAGCGGGCGATCGCCGAACGGCTCGATGCGCTGTCGCGGGTTCTGGCGGCACCGCCGCGAACGGGGGGGCTCCTTGCGCGGCTTCTCCCCGCCGGCAGGCGGCGTGTGGGCCATGCGGCGGCACCGCGCGGCCTCTATCTGTGGGGTGGGGTCGGGCGCGGCAAGTCAATGCTCATGGACCTCTTCTTCGCCCACACGCCGATTGCGGACAAGCGCCGGGTGCACTTCCATGAATTCATGCAGGCCGTGCATGCCCGGCACCACCTGCTGCGCGCCGCGGGATGGCAGGGCAATGAACTCATCGACGCCGTCGTCGAGGCACTCGCCGGCGGGCTCAGGCTCCTCTGTTTCGACGAGTTTCATGTCACCGACATCGGCGACGCGATGATCCTCGGGCGTCTGTTCGACGCCTTCTTCGCCCGTGGCATCACGATCGTCGCGACCTCGAACCGGCATCCGGACGATCTCTATCGGGACGGGCTCAACCGGCAGCTCTTCCTGCCCTTCATCGCGCGCATCAAGGCCGAGCTTGACGTCCTCGCGCTCGACGGCGCGACCGATTACCGGCTCGAGCGCCTTCGCGGCGTCGAAACCTGGCTCGTTCCCGTCGACGCGGCGACGACCGAGCGCCTTCGCCGCGACTTCTTCCACCTCACCGATTACGAGGTCGACGACCCGGCGCGCGTACCCTCCGCCGAAATCGAGGTCGGCGGCCGTCGCCTCTTCGTCCCCAAGGCCTCGAAGGGCGTCGCCGTCTTCTCCTTCAAGCGGCTCTGTGCCAATCCTTATGGGGCGCGCGAGTATCTCGCCATTGCGCATCGCTTTCACACGCTGATCGTTGTCGCCATCCCGAAGATGGGACCCGAGCGGAGCGACTGGGCCGCACGGTTCATGACGCTGGTCGACATTCTCTACGACAATGGCGTCAAGCTCTTGTGTTCGGCGGAGGTGGCACCCGACGCGCTCTATACCGAGGGCCCGCAGGCCTTCGAATTCCAGCGCACGGCCTCGCGGCTCATCGAGATGCAGTCGGAAGCCTATCTCCGCCGCGGCCATGGGCTCGCCTGAGCCGGCGATCGATACACTCTGGCATTTCAGGGACAGGATAAACGACGCCGGACTGTCGATCATTCCGAAAAAGGGACAGGATAAACGCACAAATTCGCCTCAGGGGCGGAATTTACCGTGCGCACCGGGTCACCGGCGCTTGTTTCGCTGCCGAATTCGCGCTACGTAGCCGAACGCATGACGTGGCCCCTCAGGGGCCACGTTTCCGGCGCGTTCCCAGGACCTTCCCAATGGCTCGCCACGCCATCCCGTGGCGGCACCGAGCGACGAAGAGGCACCCCATGGCTCGAGCGAAAATCGCACTCATCGGCGGCGGCATGATCGGCGGCACGCTGGCCCATCTCATCGGTCTCAAGGAGCTCGGCGACGTCGTGCTTTTCGACATCGTCGAGGGCCTGCCGCAGGGCAAGGCGCTCGACATCGCGCAGGCCGGCGCGATCGAGGATTTCGACGGCGCCTTCAAGGGCACGCAGGACTATGCCGACATCGAGGGCGCCGATGTCGTCATCGTCACCGCCGGCGTGCCACGCAAGCCGGGCATGAGCCGCGATGACCTGCTCGATATCAATCTCAAGGTGATGAAGGCGGTGGGCGCCGGCATCAAGGCGCATGCGCCGGATGCCTTCGTCATCTGCATCACCAATCCGCTCGATGCCATGGTCTGGGCGCTGCGCGAGATCACCGGCCTGCCGCACAACAAGGTCGTTGGCATGGCAGGCGTGCTCGATTCCGCACGCTTCCGGCTCTTCCTGGCGCAGGAATTCGGGGTCTCGGTCGAGGACGTGACGGCCTTCGTCCTTGGCGGGCATGGCGATTCGATGGTGCCGCTCATCCGCTATTCGACGGTCGCCGGCATTCCGGTTCCCGACCTCATCGCCATGGGCTGGTCGACGGCCGAGCGCATCGAGGCCATCGTGCAGCGCACCCGCGACGGCGGCGCCGAGATCGTTAAGCTTCTCAAAACCGGTTCCGCCTATTATGCACCGGCATCGAGCGCCATCGCGATGGCGGAATCCTATCTCAGGGACAAGAAGCGCGTGCTGCCCTGCGCTGCCCATCTCGACGGAGCCTATGGGGTCGACGATCTCTATGTCGGCGTGCCCGTCGTCATCGGCGCGGGCGGCGTCGAGCGCATCGTCGAGATCGCGCTCGGTGCCGAAGAGAAGGCGCTGTTCGACCGCTCGGTGGCCGCCGTGCGCGGTCTCGTCGAGGCGGTCAAGAACATCGATCCCGCCATCGGTGCCTGATCGCAGGGCGCAAGGGACAAGGGGCAAAGGGGCTTTCATGAACATCCACGAATATCAGGCGAAAGGCCTGCTCAAGACCTATGGCGCGCCAGTGCTCGAGGGTGGCGTCGCCTACACGCCGGCGGAGGCGGTGGAGGTCGCGCACACGCTACCGGGGCCGGTCTGGGTGGTGAAGGCGCAGATCCATGCCGGCGGCCGCGGCAAGGCGGGCGGCGTCAAAGTCGTGCGTTCGGTCGACGAGGTGGCGGAAACGGCGCGCGACCTGCTCGGCAAGCATCTGGTCACGCACCAGACCGGCCCCGAGGGCAAGGAGGTGCGCCGCATCTATGTCGAGGATGGTTGCCGCATCGCGCAGGAGTTCTACCTCTCTATTCTTGTCGATCGGGCGAGCGGACGGCCGGCGATCATCGCCTCGACCGCGGGCGGCATGGATATCGAGGAGGTGGCGGCGACGACCCCGGAAAAGATCATCTCCGTCACCGTCGATCCGGCGGTCGGTCTCATGCCCTTTCACGAGCGCCGCATCGCCTTCGGGCTCGGGCTCCGCGGTGCCCAGGCCAAGGAAGCGATGGGCGTCCTCAATGCGCTCTACAAGGCCTTTATCGAGCTCGACGCGAGCCTGGTCGAGATCAATCCCCTGGTGCTGACCGAGGAAGGGCATCTCGTTCTTCTCGACGCCAAGATGTCGTTCGATGACAACGCCCTTTTCCGCCACCCTGACATCCGCGGCCTGCGCGACGAGTCGGAAGAGGACCCGATGGAAGTCCGCGCGGCGAAATTCGACCTCAACTATATCCGGCTCGACGGCAATATCGGCTGCATGGTGAACGGCGCCGGGCTGGCCATGGCGACGATGGACATCATCAAGCTCGAGGGCGGCGAACCGGCGAATTTCCTCGATGTAGGCGGTGGTGCCACCACGGAACGCGTTACCGAGGCCTTCAAGATCATTCTTTCCGACGAGAATGTGGAGGCCATCCTCGTCAATATCTTCGGCGGCATCATGCGCTGCGACATCATTGCCGAGGGCATCATCACGGCGGCCAAGGAAGTGAATCTGACGGTGCCCCTCGTGGTCCGGCTCGAGGGCACGAATGTCGAGCTCGGCAAGAAGATGCTGGCGGATTCGGGGCTCGCCATCATTCCCGCCGACGATCTCGCCGACGCCGCGAAAAAGGCCGTCCGGGCCGTGAGAGAGGGGGCGCATTAGGATGGCCATTCTCGTCGACGAAAACACCACGGTGATCTGCCAGGGTTTCACCGGCAGCCAGGGAACCTTCCATTCCGAGCAGGCCATCGCCTATGGCACGAAGATGGTCGGCGGTGTCACCCCGGGCAAGGGCGGGACGACGCATCTCGACCTGCCCGTCTTCGACACCGTGCACGAGGCACGCGCGGCAACGGGTGCCACGGCGAGCGTGATCTATGTGCCGCCGCCCTTCGCCGCGGATGCGATCCTCGAGGCGATCGATGCGGAGACACCGCTCATCGTCACCATCACCGAAGGCATTCCGGTACTCGACATGGTACGGGTCAAACGCGCACTCCGGAATTCGAAAAGCCGGCTCATCGGCCCCAACTGCCCCGGCGTCATCACGCCCGATGCGTGCAAGATCGGCATCATGCCGGGCCATATCCATCGCCGCGGCCGGGTCGGCATCGTCTCGCGCTCGGGCACCCTCACCTATGAGGCCGTGGCGCAGACGACCGCGGTCGGACTTGGGCAGTCGACCTGCGTCGGCATCGGCGGCGATCCGGTGAACGGCACGAGCTTCGTTGACGTGCTCGAGATGTTCCTCGCTGACGACGAAACCGAGGCGATGATCATGATCGGCGAGATCGGTGGCTCGGCAGAGGAGGAGGCCGCGGCCTTCCTCAAGTCGCAGAAACGCAGGAAGCCGGTTGTCGGCTTCGTTGCCGGGCGCACGGCGCCCAAGGGCCGCACGATGGGCCACGCGGGCGCCATCGTCTCGGGGGGCAAGGGCGGCGCCGAGGACAAGATCGAGGCCATGCGCAGCGCCGGTATCGTGGTCTCGGAGAGCCCGGCAGCGCTCGGCACGACCCTGCTCGAGGCCATGAAGGGATAGAGGAGAGCGCCGATGGGCCGTGACCACGAGCTTCCCGAGGCGGTTGCCGGGGCGAGTTCGGCCTTCGTCGAAGCGCTCTATGAACGCTATCTCGCCGACCCGGCCTCGGTCGATGCGAGCTGGCGCGCCTATTTCGATCGTCTCGAGGCCGGCGCGACGCGGGTCGTCAGCCATCCGAGCTGGGCGCGCAGCGACTGGCCCGACTACTCTCCGCGCGACGACCTGACCCGGGCGCTCGATCCGGGGAGCCTGGCGGCGCCCGAGGCGGTGGAACGGCCGGAAAAGGCTGCCTCCGCCTATGAGCGCGAAGACGTCCGTGCGGCAACGCTCGATTCGATCCGCGCGCTGATGATGATCCGCGCCTACCGCGTGCGCGGGCACCTGATCGCCGATCTCGATCCGTTGCGCCTTGAGGAGCGGCCGCCGCATCCCGAGCTCGAACCCGAAACCTACGGCTTTACCGAAAAGGATCTCGACCGGCCGATCTTCATCGACAATGTGCTCGGCCTCGAGATGGCGAGCATTCGCGAGATCCTCGAGATCGTGCGCCGCACCTATTGCCACCATGTCGGCGTCGAGTTCATGCACATCAACGAGCCCGAGGAGAAGGCCTGGATCCAAAACCGCATCGAGGGCCGCGACAAGGAGATCCAGTTCACTCCCGAGGGCAAACGCGCGATCCTCAAGAAGCTGATCGAGGCCGAGGAATACGAGAAGTTCCTGGCGCGGAAATATACCGGTACCAAGCGCTTTGGCATTGACGGCGCCGAGTCCGTGGTCCCTGCGCTCGAGGGTGTCATCAAGACCGGCGGGCACCATGGGGTGGAGGAGATCGTCCTCGGCATGCCGCACCGCGGGCGGCTCAATGTGCTCGCCAATGTGATGCAGAAGCCATACCGGCAGATCTTCCACGAGTTCCATGGCGGTGCCGCGCACCCCGACGATGTCGAGGGCTCGGGCGACGTCAAATACCATCTCGGGACCTCCGCCGATCGCGAATTTGACGGCAATCCCGTGCATCTGTCGCTGTCGCCCAATCCGTCGCATCTCGAGGCGGTCGATCCGGTGGTGCTCGGCAAGTCGCGCGCCAAGCAGATGCAGCGCAAGGACGCCGAGCGCCGCAAGGTGCTGTCGCTGCTGCTGCATGGCGATGCCGCCTTCTCCGGTCAGGGGCTCGTCGCCGAGTGCCTCATGCTGTCGGGGCTCAAGGGGTACCGCACCGGCGGCACGGTGCATTTCATCGTCAACAACCAGATCGGTTTTACCACATCGCCGATCTATGCCCGCTCCTCGCCCTATCCCTCGGATTCGGCGAAGATGGTCCAGGCGCCGATCTTCCACGTCAATGGCGACGACCCCGAGGCGGTGGTCTTCTGTGCCAAGGTGGCGACCGAGTTTCGCCAGACCTTTGCCAAGGACGTGGTGGTCGACATGTTCTGCTACCGCCGCTTCGGCCACAATGAGGCGGACGAACCCTCCTTTACGCAGCCGCTCATGTATGCGGCGATCAAGAAGCATCCGTCGGTCGTCGAGATCTACAGCAAGCGGCTGATTGCCGAGGGGCTGGTCACGGCGGACGACGTCGCCGCCTGGCGAGACGAATTCATTGCCATGCTCGAGGCGGAGTTCACGGCGGCCCAGAGCCACCTGCCGAACAAGGCGGACTGGCTCGAAGGGCGCTGGGCGGGGTTCGGAAAGCCCGAAGCCGGCAATCTCGCACGCCGGGCGGAGACCGGCGTCGAGGAGGTCACCCTGCGCGAGCTCGGCAAGCACCTCACCACCGTGCCCGAATCCTTTCATATCCACCGCACGCTCAAGCGCATTCTGGACACCAAGGCGCAGGCGATCGAATCCGGTGAGAACATCGACTGGGCGACCGCCGAGGCGCTGGCATTCGGCACCCTCATCCGGGAAGGCTTCCATCTGCGGCTGTCGGGCCAGGATTCGGGCCGCGGCACCTTCTCGCAGCGCCATGCCGTGTGGGTCGACCAGAAAACCGAGGACCGTTACATCCCGCTCGCTGCGATCAATGATGATGTCAGCGTCGAGATTCTCGACAGCCCGCTGTCCGAGGCCGGCGTGCTCGGCTTCGAGTATGGCTATACGCTCGCGGAGCCGATGGCGCTCGTGTTGTGGGAGGCACAGTTCGGCGACTTCGCCAATGGCGCGCAGGTGATCATCGACCAGTTCATCGCCTCCGGCGAGGCCAAATGGCTGCGCATGTCAGGCCTCGTCATGCTCTTGCCGCACGGCTATGAGGGCCAGGGTCCCGAGCACTCCTCGGCCCGCCTCGAGCGCTATCTCCAGCTTTGCGCCGAGGACAATATGCAGGTCGCCAACTGCACGACCCCGGCCAATTACTTCCATATCCTGAGGCGTCAGATGCACCGCAATTTCCGCAAGCCGCTGGTGCTGATGACGCCGAAGTCGCTATTGCGCCACAAGCGTGCCGTCTCGCGGCTCGAGGACATGGGGCCGGCGACCCAGTTCCACCGCCTTCTCGACGACGACGCCGAGCACGATCGCGACACAACTTCGCTGCGCCTGCGTCCGGACAGGGACATCCGGCGTGTCGTTCTGTGTACCGGCAAAGTCTATTACGACCTCCTCGAGGAGCGCGAGAAGCGTGGGCTCGATGAGGTCTATCTCTTGCGCGTCGAGCAGCTCTATCCCTTCCCCTGCGAAGCGCTGGTTTCCTATTTCCGGCGTTTCAACGCGGCAGAGCGCATCGTCTGGTGCCAGGAGGAGCCGAAGAACATGGGCGCCTGGTCCTATATCGAGCCGCTCATCGAGGAGGCTCTCGCCGCTGCGAAGCACAAGGTCTCGCGGCCGGTCTATGCGGGCCGGCACGCATCCGCCTCGACGGCGACCGGCCTCATGTCGCGGCATCTCAAGGAGCAGGCGGCGCTCGTTGATGCCGCCCTGACGCAATGACGGCAGGATCAGGTCGAATGCCCGTCGCCATGAACAGGAGCACCATCTGATGGCCGAAGAAATCCGCGTTCCCAATCTCGGCGAGTCGGTCAGCGAAGCCATCGTCGCAAAATGGCTCAAGGCCGAGGGTGAGGCGGTGGCGGCCGACGAGCCGGTGGCCGAGCTCGAGACCGACAAGGTGGCGGTCGAGGTCACGGCACCGGTCGCCGGGGTGCTCGCCGAGCACAAGGTCGCCGAGGGCGACACGGTCGAGGTGGGCGCGGTGATCGCGGTCGTCGATCCCGAAGGCACGGCGAAGCCGACGAAAAAGCCTGCCCCGGCCAAGGAGAAGGCGGCCGCGCAACAGGAAGCATCGGCACCGGCGGCGGCGGATCTCGTCGATATCGTCGTGCCCTCGGCCGGGGAATCGGTCACCGAGGCGACGCTCGCCCAATGGCACAAGGCCGAGGGGGATGCGGTGGCCGAGGACGAGACCGTGGCCGAGCTCGAGACCGACAAGGCGGCGCTCGAGATCAACGCCCCGGCCGCCGGCGTTCTTGCCGAACGCCTGGTCGAGGAAGGCGGCACGGTGCATCCGGGCGACGTTATCGGTCGTGTCGCCAGGGGTGCCACGGCCAGCGCGGCGGCGCGCGCGAAGCCCGCGAGTGCAGCCGCCGACGAGACTCCCGCCGGGGAGGAAGCGCCTTCCGCGCCGCAGCCGCTGGCACCCTCCGTGCGGCGCCTCATTGCCGAATATGATCTCGATCCGGCCTCGATCCCGGGATCGGGCAAGGAAGGCCGGGTCACCAAGGCGGATGTCCTCGCCGCGATCGAGAGCGGGGTCGCGCGGCAGCGCGGCACGACGCCTGCCGCAGCGGCCGCAGCCATCGGCGCACAAGAGGCGGCACCGCGCGAGGAGCGCGTGCCGATGACGCGGCTCAGGAAGCGCATCGCCGAACGCCTCAAGGAGGCGCAGAACACCGCCGCCATGCTCACCACCTTCAATGATGTCGACATGTCGGCGGTGATCGAGGCGCGCAAGCGGCACCGCGAGGTCTTCGAGAGGAAGCACGGCATCAAGCTCGGCTTCATGTCCTTCTTCGTGAAGGCCGCAGTCCTCGCCCTGCGCGAAGTGCCGCAGGTGAACGCGCGCATCGAGGACGACGAGATCGTCTATCAGAATTTCTACGATATCGGGGTTGCGGTCTCGGCGCCGCAGGGCCTCGTCGTGCCGGTTGTGCGCGACGCCGACCGGCTGTCCTTTGCCGACACCGAGAAGGCGATCGCGGAATACGGGCGCAAGGCGCGCGAAGGCAAGCTCGCGATTGCCGATCTGCAGGGCGGCACCTTCACCATTTCGAACGGCGGCATCTTCGGCTCGCTCCTCTCGACGCCGATCCTCAATCCGCCGCAGTCGGCGATTCTCGGCATGCACCGGATCGAGGAGCGGCCGGTCGTGCGCGACGGCGAGGTCGTGGTGCGGCCGATGATGTATCTTGCGCTTTCCTACGATCACCGTCTGATCGACGGGCGCGAGGCGGTCACCTTCCTCGTGCGCATCAAGGAGGCGATCGAGGATCCGAGCCGCCTGCTTTTGGATTTGTGAGGACAGCCGCGGGCCGTTCGTGTTGAGCCTGTCGAAACATGAACGGCCATCGCGACCACACCATCCTTCACTCTAGGGCAGGCTCAGGGCGAACGGACTGGCAAGAGGGGAACAGGAGAATGGCCGATCAATTCGACGTCATCGTCATCGGGGGCGGACCGGGCGGCTATGTCGCCGCCATCCGCGCCGCGCAACTCGGGCTCAGCACCGCCTGCGTCGAGAAGCGGGAGACGCTTGGCGGCACCTGCCTCAATGTCGGCTGCATCCCCTCGAAGGCGCTCCTGCACGCCTCCCACCTCTATGAGGAGGCCGCCGGCGGCGCCCTCGCGGCGTGGGGCGTCAATGTGGCGAAGGCGACGCTCGATCTCGATGCCATGCTGAAGGCCAAGGACGAGTCGGTGGCCGGTCTCACCAAGGGCGTGGCGCAACTCTTCAGGAAGAACAAGGTCGAGCACGTCAAGGGAACGGCACGTTTCAAGGACCGCAGCACCCTCGAGGTGGCACTCAATGACGGCGGAACGCGGACGCTTCAGGGCAAGAACATCGTCGTCGCCACCGGCTCCGAGGTGGCCACGCTGCCCGGGGTCGAGATCGATGGCACGCGCGTTATCTCCTCGACCGAGGCGCTGTCGCTTGCGAAGGTGCCGAAATCGATGATCGTCATCGGCGGCGGCTATATCGGGCTTGAGATGGGCTCGGTATGGCGCCGGCTCGGGGCCGAAGTCACCGTCGTCGAGTATCTCGACCGCATCCTGCCGGGCATGGATGGCGAGGTCTCGAAGACGATGGAGCGCATCCTCAAGAAGCAGGGCATGAAAATCCGCACGGCGACAAGGGTCACCGCGGTCAAGGCACTGAAATCGAAGGCCAAGGTGACGATCGAGCCGGCCAAGGGCGGCGATGCGGAAACCCTTGAGGCCGAGATCGTACTGATGGCGGTCGGGCGCAAGCCGCACACCGAGGGCCTGGCGCTCGAGAAGGTGGGGCTCCGCACCGACAAGGCGGGACGGATCGAGATTCACGACGATTTCTCGACCACTGTGCCCGGCATCTGGGCCATCGGCGACGTCGTCAAGGGTCCGATGCTCGCGCACAAGGCCGAGGACGAGGGCATCGCGGTCGCCGAAAACATCGCCGGGCTGACCGGGCAGGTGAACCATGACGTCATACCCGGCGTCGTCTACACGATGCCCGAGGCGGCAAGCGTCGGCAAGACGGAGGAGGAGCTGAAGGCGGCGGGCGTCGCCTACAAGGCCGGCAAGTTCCCCTTCCTCGCCAATTCGCGCGCCAAGACCAACAAGGAGACGGACGGCTTCGTCAAGATCCTCGCCGACGCCGAGACCGACCGCGTGCTCGGCGTTCACATGGTCGGCACGCTCGCCGGCACGATGATCGCCGAGGCCGCAGTGGCCATGGAGTTCGGCGCGAGCTCGGAGGATATCGCCCTCACCTGCCATGCGCACCCGACGCACCCCGAGGCGGTCAAGGAAGCCGCCCTCGCGGTGCACGACCGCGCCATCCATATGTGAGGGGCGCGGGAGCACCCTGGAGCGCCTTGCTTTTTCCGTACAGAAGCCATATATTGTATGTACAGTATATGGCGGAGGCGGAAGATGGCACTGGTCAAGGTGACGATGAACATCTCGGAACGGGACCGCGAGAATGCGGAGGTTCTGAGCAAGCTTCTCAATGTGCGCAGCAAGGCACAGGTGGTGAGCACGGCGCTCGAGCTCCTGCGCTTCCTCGCGGAGGCGCGAGCGAAGGAGGGCGCCGAGCTGCTGCTGCGGCGTGCCAATGGCGAGATCGAGCGGGTCATTGTGCCCGAGCTTCTCGCCATCGAGCCGGCCGGAGAAAGGGTCGAGTCGCAAGGATACGGCGATCATCCGCTTGAGGCATGAGGCCCCTTCCCAATCACAACGAATAGCGTTCCTCGTGAAAACACGTTACCTTGCCACGAGAGGTGGCAAGGGGCGGTATGGGAAAAGGCGACCCGGACGATGGGTGTTCCCTATAGCACATACCAGCGTTATGAGCAGGGACGCACGCCACCAAAAATGCAGCGCTGGCGCGACTCGCATCAGAAATGGGGATTTCCCTCGACTGGTTGATTCTTGGCCGGCAGAAGACGGATCGAATAAATGCCGATGATGCGGATAATCTTGCAGGGAATAGCAGGCCATCGCAGATGGCGGCAACCGTCGAGATCCCTGTCTATGACGTGAAGGCGAGCGCCGGCCCAGGCACGGCCAATGGACCCGGATCAGTGGTCGGACATGTTCCCGTACCACGCGCATGGCTCTACCGGCTCCATTGCCCCCTCAACAGCCTGCAGGCGATCGAGGCGAAGGGCGATTCGATGGAGCCCGATATCCATGACGGCGACGTGCTGCTGGTGGACACCAGCGTGCGCACGGTCGAACGCTCGGGGCTTTATGTGCTGCGCTATGCCGACCACCTGCGCGTGAAATATTTGCAGCGACGCGCGGATGACGGTATCATCATCCGTTCGGCCGCACCGCAGGAGGTGGACGAGACGGTGCCGCGCGATCGCCTGGGCGAGATCGCCATTATCGGCCGTGTTGTCTGGACCGGGCGGCGAATATGAGGG
>RFKS01000104.1 GCA_003694205.1 Alphaproteobacteria bacterium
GGGTGGGCCTTTCGCGATTGTAGCGCAGCGGGGTGCCGGTCGCATCGACGACCCGGCCGCCCGCCTCCTCGACGATGAGATCGGCCGCCGCGAGATCCCAGTCGTGCTTGCGGCCGATGCTGACCATGGCGTCGGCACGACCGGCGGCGACCAGGGCCAAGCGCAAGGCGAGCGAGGGCACGCGGCGGTAATCCATGTCCGGCCACGGAACCGGCCAGTGGCGGCGGGCGCGGAAGAAGGCAGGGTCGGCGAAAATCTGGCAGCCCTCAAGCTCGGTCCGCGCCGACACCCGGAGCGGGTGATGGTCGCTGGTGGCGCCCTGGCCGCGAACGGCGCGGTAAAGCGTCCCCGTTACCGGCTGCAGCACCGCGCCCAATAGCGGGCGATCGCCCTCGACGAGTGCCACCGATACGGCGAATTCGGCCTGCCCGCGGAGGAAGGCCCGCGTTCCGTCGATGGGGTCGACCACCCAAAGCCGTTCGCGCCCGAGGCGATCGAGATCGTCCTCCGATTCCTCGGACAGCCAACCATAATCGGGCCGTGCACGATGCAGCCGCTCACGCAGATAGCGATTAACCGCGATGTCCGCCTCGCTCACCGGATCGTTCGGGCGCTTGTGCCAGACATCGACCGGACGCTCGAAGTACTGCAGCGCAAGATTTGCCGCGCCACGGACCGCATCGGTCAGCAGATCGAGATCATCGATATCGCGATCGGCGCTCATCGGCCGGCGATCGTCATCCCCTCGACGAGGCAGCTCGGTGCGTCGAGACCGGTGCGGAACTCGAGATTGGAAGCCGGCAGCAGCCGGGCAAACATATCCTTGAGATTGCCCGCAAGCGTGAACTCCTGGATCGGCTGCGTTATCTCTCCAGCCTCGATCAGAAAGCCGCTCGCGCCGCGGCTGTAATCCCCCGTCACGGGATTGACCCCCATGCCAATAAGCTCGGTGACGTAGATGCCGCGGGAGACGCTCTCGATCAGCTCACGCTCGGTGACCGGACCCGGAGCGAGAAAGAAATTGCTCGGCGCTGGGGAGGGTGGGCTGGCAACGCTTCGGCTGGCATGGCCGGTGGTCTCGAGGCCGAGCTTGCGTGCCGTCGCGCAATCCAGAATCCAGCTCTTGAGGACGCCATTTTCGACAATGTCACGTCGCCGTCCGGCGATACCCTCGGCATCGAAGGGGCGGCTCTTGAGCCCGCGCGGGCGTGAGGGGTCGTCGACGATGCCGACGCCTGTCGCGAAAACGGGCTCGCCCATCCGGTCCTTGAGAAAGCTGGTGCCGCGGGCGATGCCACTGCCGTTGACGGCCTGTGCGAAATGACCGAGCAGGCTGCGCGCGGCGCGGGCCTCGAATATGACCGGCAGCCGCGCCGTTTTGGGGGTTTCCGCCCCCAGCCTCCTGACCGTCCGCTCGCCGGCGCGCCGTCCCACCTCCTGCGCCGCCTCGAGATCGGCGAGATGGCGTGCGCTGGTAAAATCATAGTCGCGCTGCATCGTTCCGTCGCGCTCGGCGAGGACCGATACCGAGAGCGAGAAATGCGAGCCCCGGTAACTCCCGGCAAAGCCGGTTGAGGTCGCGAGTGCGACCTCGAGATGCGCCTGGGAGGCACCGGCACCGCCACTGTTGGTGACCCCCGGGACCGCGCGCGCCGCATCCTCGGCGGCGAGCGCACGGGCCTCAAGGCCGGCCTCGTCGAGCTCCGACGGGTCGAGGAGCTCGAGCGGTTCCGGGTCGTTGTGGCGGGCCAGCAGGTGGGGCTCGGCGAGGCCGGCACAGGGGTCGTCGGGTGCGGCGCGGGCCATGGCGAGCGCGCGCGCGACAAGGGCGTCGAAGGCCTCCGCCGTTGCCTCCGTGCATGAGGCAACGGCCTGTTTCCTGCCCAGCAGCACGCGTAGGCCGAAGGCCCGCGATTCCGCGCGCTCGACGTCTTCGAGCCGTCCCAGGCGGACGCTGACGCCAAGGCTGCGCTCGCTGGTCGCCACTGCGTCCGCCGCATCGGCGCCGGCGCGACGGGCGCGCTCGACGAGATCGCTGGCGCGCGCGAGAAGGGCGGCCTCCATGGGATGTGATTCGACGGCTGCCATGGTGTCCGTTTTACTCGTTATGCAATTCCCTTGTCTTGTCGGCAGGCTAGTGCGAAACCGGGTGCGATGGAAGTGCCGGCGCGGCTCAGGAGGTGTCACGCAGGTCGACGACCCGGCGCGCCTTGCCGTCGCTTCGGGGCAAGGTGCCGGCCGACTCCACCCGTACCGTGACATGGATGCCGATCGTCGACCGGATGCGCCGGTCGAGCCGCGCCGCGAGGGCGGGATCATCGCCAGCAACTCCCGGGCGGGTCTCGACCACCAGGGTCAGCGCCTCGAGCCGGCCGGCCCGGCGCCGCTCGAGCAGGAAGTTCGGCGCCAGCGCTGGTTCGGCGCAGACAATCTCCTCGAACTGGCTCGGAAACACATTGACTCCGCGAATGATCATCATGTCATCGCTGCGGCCGCGAATCCGCGCCATGCGCCGCACCGAGAAGGCCGTCCCCGGCATGAGCTGCGTGATGTCGCCGGTGCGATAGCGGA
>RFKS01000105.1 GCA_003694205.1 Alphaproteobacteria bacterium
CGGGCCGGATGTCGCGGCGCTGATGATCACCAATCCCAACACCTGCGGCCTGTTTGAGCGCGACATGCTGAAGATGGCCGAAATGGTGCACGCGGCGGGCGCCTTCTTCTATTGCGACGGCGCCAATTTCAACGCCATCGTCGGCCGCGTGCGACCCGGCGATCTCGGCATCGACGCCATGCACATCAATCTGCACAAGACCTTCTCGACCCCGCATGGCGGCGGCGGACCCGGCGCCGGGCCGGTGGTCTTCTCGCAGGCGCTGGCGCCCTTTGCACCCTTGCCGCAGGTGATCCGCGACGGCGACGGCGGCTACCGTCTCAAGGAGCATCCCGATCCCGACGCCCGCGGGGTCGGGCGCATGGCCGCCTTTCACGGCCAGATGGGCATGTTCGTGCGCGCGCTCGCCTATATGATGAGCCATGGCCATGACGGCCTCAGGCAAGTGGCCGAGGACGCGGTGCTGGCCGCCAATTACGTCATGGCGTCACTCAGCGATGTCATGTCGCTGCCCTTCCCGGGGCCGTGCATGCACGAATGCCTTTTCGACGACCGTTTCCTCAAGGATAGCGGCGTCAGCACACTCGATTTTGCCAAGGCGCTGATCGACGAGGGTTTCCACCCGATGACGGTCTATTTCCCGCTGGTCGTGCACGGGGCGATGCTGGTCGAGCCCACCGAGACCGAATCGAAGGCGAGCCTCGATGAATTCATCGCCGCCATGCGCGCGCTTGCCGAGGCCGCCCGGGCGGGCGATATCGAACGCTTCACCGGCGCCCCGTATTACGCGCCCCGCCGCCGGCTCGACGAGACCCGCGCGGCGCGTCATCCGGTCCTGCGCTGGACGCCGCCTATCAAAGAGGACGCCGCCGAATAGTCAGGCCAGGAGTGGCGCCAGTTCGGCGAGGCTCGAAATCACCGCATCGGGTTCGGTCGGCAGGCGCTCGAGCGGCGCATCCTTGCGGTTCACCCACACCGCCTTCATGCCGAAGGCGGCGGCGCCCGCCGCATCCCAGCCATTGGCGGAGACGAGACACAGGCGCTCGCGCGGTACGCCGAAATGGTCGACCGCGAGCTGGTAGACGAGCGGATGCGGCTTGAAGACATGGGCCGCGGCGGCGGAAAGGCGTGCCGTGAACCGCGCCTCGAGCCCCGCTGCGCGCACCACCGCCTGGAGCATCGCCGGGCTGCCGTTCGACAGGATCGCCAACGGCCGGCCCGTCGCCGCGAGACCGGCGAGGGCGTCCGCGACCTCCGGATAGGGGGCGAGACGCCGATAGGTCGCCATCAGCGGCGCCTTCAGCTCGCCCGGCAGACCGAGCGCCGCGAGGGCGTAATCGAGCCCCTCCTCGGTCACCTGCCGGAAGTCGGCGGGCCGGTGCATGAGCGTACGCAGCCAGCTGTATTCGAGCTGCCGCTGGCGCCACAGGCTGGCGAGCGCATCGGCCTTCTCGCCGAGCCCCGCACTCGCCTCCGCAAGCGCCGAATCATGATCGAAGAGTGTTCCGAAGACATCGAACAGGAGGATGTCGACGTCAAGGCGATCGCTGGTCATGCTATCTCCCTCCTTCCTCCGCGACGAGACCCAGCCGTGCCGCGCCGAGCCGGATGACGCGCGCCGTTTCGTCCCACAGACCGAGCCCGCCGAGTGCCGTGAACGGGACCCAGACGGCGTCCGTCGCATCGCCGCCCGGGCGCGGGGCGCCGCTGCGCCAGCGGCAGAGATAGTCGACGAGCGTGTAATGGTGCCGAACGCGGCCCTGGTCGTCGCGCGCGATAAAGTCGACCACGTCGAGCAGCCCGACGATCTCGGCCGCGATCCCGGTTTCCTCGGCAAGCTCGCGATGGAGTGCTTCTGTGGTCGTCTCGCCGAGCTCCTGCGCCCCGCCCGGCAGGCTCCAGGAACCGTTGCTTGGCGGCTTGCCGCGACGCACAAGGAGCACGCGATCGTCCTTGAAGACGACGGCGCCGATGCCGATGATGGGACGTCGGGGATATGCGCGGGGATCGTCGTTCATGAGGGCGAGCTTAGCGCCCCCGCGGCAAAAAGGCAGGGGCCATGTGCGGACGCTTTCTTCTCACCTCGCCACTCGAGGCGGTGCGCGCAGCCTTCGATCTCGGCCCGGTCGAGACGAATCTCGCGCCGCGCTACAACATTGCCCCGACGCAAGAGATTGCGGTGGTGCGGGCGGACGCGGACGGCGGACGCGCGCTTGCCTTCCTGCGCTGGGGGCTCGTGCCATCCTGGATGAAGGAGCCCCCCAAGGGCCGGCCGATGATCAATGCGCGGGCCGAGACCGTGGCCGAGCGGCCGGCCTTCCGGGCCGCCTTCCGCCATCGCCGCTGTCTCGTGCCGGCCGACGGCTGGTACGAATGGCGCAGGGAGGCCCAAGGCGGCAAGCAGCCCTATCTGATCCGGCTCCGCGAGGCGGCCGCGCGTCCCTTCGCCTTCGCCGGCATCTGGGAGCGCTGGCAGCCGCCGGACGGCAGCCCCGAGCTCATGAGCGTCGCTATCCTCACCCGTGCAGCCTGGCCGGAGCTCGCCACGCTGCACGACCGCATGCCGCTCGTGCTCGCGCGCGAGGGCTATGCCCGCTGGCTCACGGGATCGCCACCCGCGCCCCGGGAGATTGCGGAGCCGCCGGGTGAGGCTTATGAGTTCTATCCGGTTTCACGCCGCGTCAATCGCGTCGCCCTCGACGCGCCGGAACTGGCGCGGCCGCTTGTCTCCTGAATCACACCGGCGCCGTGCCTTCCCCCGCTTCCCGATCTCCACCCATCGCGACAAGCCCCATGGCAAGGGCGAACAGGTTGAAGGCTGAGCCGAAGAACCCCGTCACCACGGTTTGCCACAATGACGGCATCGCGCCTTCTTCGAGACCGAATGCGGCATCGCCCGCAAGTGTGGCGATGACCGCGAGAACGAGCAGGAAGGAATAGGCGAATATCACCGTCCTGTTCGCGCGCAGAATCTCCGTCGCCGTTTCAAAAAGCGAGGCGGCACGGTCCACGGTGACGGCCGCCGACACCACCAGAAATCCGCTGATAAGGGCAAGAAACCCGGTAAAGGCAAGGAGCACGAGAACAAGAAGAAGGACCGTTCTGACCACGGCCCCGACGGTCTCTCCGAATGCCACCACCGCAAGGCCGACGACGGCCTTGAGGAGGAATGCAAGGATGAGAATGGCGACCCCAAGAACGACCGCATACAGGATGAAGGCGAGATTGCGCCTCATGACCGCAAGGGCGCGGCGCACGAATCCGGGCGCGAGGGCCGCATGCCGCCCCAAGGCGATGCTCCGCACCCAGACAACGGCGACCAGTCCGAAGATAACGATACCAAGCCCCATGAGGTACAGCAGCAAGGGCGCCATGTCACCGAATGCCTGCCAGATCACCTGTGGATCCGTTGCGCCGCGAATTCGCTCGAGCAGGGGCGCAAGCCGGCCCTGGGCGGGCAAGGCGAGCGCAGCGTTGAGAATCGTCCACAGGGCCGCGAGCAGGACGAACATCTCGAGATTCGCACGCACGAGCACCGTCGCGCGGCGAAAGAGCGCGCCGAATCCGATGGGCTCCATTTTGCCGCTCATCCTCGTTTCCCCAATTGTCGTGACGTTGCGAGATCGCATCGGCGCATGTGAATCCTCCCCTTCTTGCGGTCCCTTTCCATCCTAGCGCGGGCACGGCCCCGGGGCAAAGGACCGAATGGTGCCAGCGGACGGCTTTGTCTTGACGTCGGATGCGATCTCGCGGAGCCTGCCACCCGATGACCGGACCGCTTTCCCATCTTACCATTCTCGACCTGAGCCGCGTCCTCGCCGGCCCCTGGGCGGGGCAGATCCTCGCCGATCTCGGGGCGTGCGTGATCAAGGTCGAGCGACCGGGCGCGGGCGACGACACCCGGGCCTGGGGACCGCCCTTTCTCAAGGACGCAGCAGGGAAGGACAGCCGCGAATCCGCCTATTATCTCGCCGCCAATCGCGGCAAGCGTTCGATCGCCATCGACATCGCCC
>RFKS01000106.1 GCA_003694205.1 Alphaproteobacteria bacterium
ACATTGAACTGGAAGACCATCGGCAACAGCCCGATGATGGTGGTGACCGAGGTCAGGAGCACTGGACGCAGGCGCTGCGCGCCGGTCTGGAGGATCGCCTCCATCGGCTTCATCCCATCCTTCACCAGCCTGTCATAGGTATCGATCAGGACGATATTGTTGTTGACCACGATTCCGGCAAGCGCGACGATCCCGACGCCCGTCATGACGATGACGAAGGGCCGTCCGGTGAGCCACAGGCCGAAGACGACGCCGACCGTCGACAGGATGACCGCGGTGAGGATCAGTCCCGCCTGATAGAAGCTGTTGAACTGGGCAAGCAGGATCACCGCCATCAGGAACAGCGCGACGAGGAAGGCGTTGACGAGAAAGGCCGAGGATTCGCGTTCCATCTCGTCCTGCCCCGCAAAACTGACCTTGACCCGGGGGTCGAAATGCTGGTCCGCAAGCCAGGCGCGGATTTCGGAGACCTTGGCCGCAGGCTGCACGCCCTCGGCGACATCGGCGGCCACCGTCATCACGCGCTCGCCGTCGATGCGCTCGATCTCGCTGGTCTTCGGCTGCGCCTCGCGGTGCACGAAATTGCGGATCGGAACCATGCCGAACTCGGTCGGCACGCGCAGGTGATCGAGCGCACTGATGCCGCGCGCGTCGTGGGGAAAGCGGACCCGGATATCGACCTCGTCATCCGCCGACTCGGGCCGGTACTTGCCGACCAGCGCGCCATTGGTGATGAGCTGGATGAAGCTGCCGACGGTGGTGATGTCGGTGCCGAAGCGCCCGGCCTCGGCACGATCGACGGCGAGGCGCCATTCAATTCCCGAAACGGGCCGGCTGTCCTCGACATCGACGAGGCCGTCCATCTCCTCGAGATGGGCACGGATGCGGGCCACCGTCGGCGCGATCAGCGAAGGGGTCTCGCTCGCGACGCGCATCTGGATCGCCTTGCCCTGCACCGGGCCGTTCTGCTCCTCCTGGAATTCAATACGGATTCCCGGGACGTCGGCCACGCGATTGCGAATCGTTTCCTCGATCTCGGTCGCCGGCGGCCGTTCCTTCCAGTCCTTGAAAATGAAGGTGACGCGGCCGATGGTGTCCTCGGCCTGCCCGGACCCCGGGCCGACGCGGGTATAGGTGTCCTTGACACCGTCGATGTTCTGCAGCCGCGCCTCGACATCGCGGACGAGCCGGTCCATCTCGCGCAGCGACAGGTTGCCGCGGGCGTGGACATAGACGCGGGCCGTGTTGGGCTCGCCGTCGGGAAAGAGAACGGACCCCCCATTGTGCAAGGCAAAATTGACCCACACGGCAATCAGCGTTGCGAATGTCAGCACGGCGACCTTTCCGGGATGGCGCGTGATCGCCGCGAGCAGCCGCACATAGGCGCCGGTGAAGCCGCGCAGCTTCTTCGGGTCGAACGCGTGTTCCTCACCCGAGAGCTGCTCCATGAGCGAAGAATCCGCCTCGCCCGGCTTGCCGATTAGGGCGCCAAGCGTGGGCAGGAATATGAGCGCCATCAGAAGCGAGCCGATGAGGGTAAAGATGAGCGTCACCGGCAGATAGCTCATGAAATCGCCGAGAATGCCCGGCCACATGAGCAGTGGCGCGATGGCGGCCAGCGTGGTCGCTGTCGAGGAAATGATCGGCCAGGCCATGCGCTGCGCCGCCATGCGGTAGGCGGTGCGCCGGTCGTGCCCCTCGAGCATCTTGCGGTCCGCATATTCGCTGACCACGATGGCCCCGTCGACCAGCATGCCAACGGCAAGGATGAGTCCGAAAAGGACCACCGTGTTGATGGTGTAGCCAAGCGCGTAAAGAAGCAGGATACCGAACAGGAAGGCGCCGGGGATGGAAACGCCGACGAGCGTCGCCGAACGCCAGCCGAGCGCGCCGACGATGACGATGGCGACGAGTGCCACGGCCGAGAGCACCGAATTTCGCAGCGTGCCGAGAAAATCGCTGACGAACACCGACTGGTCGCCGAGAAATTCATACTGCACATCGGCCGGCCAGGATTGGGCGAGCCGGCGCGTCAGTTCCTTCGCGGCTTCCGCCGTTTCGACCGTGTTGGTCTTGACGCGCTTGATGACCTCGATGGTGATGGCCGGCCGCCCGTTGAAGCGGGCGAAGGAACGGGCGTCCTTGAAGGTGCGGCGCGCCTCGCCGAGATCGGCGAGCGTCACGACGCCGTCGCGCGAGGTCTTGATCGGAATTCCGGCGACGTCGCGCGCATCCTCGAAGAGGCCCGGCACCTTGACGGCAAAACGGGCATCGCCGGTATCCAGCGCCCCGGCGGCGATCAGCCGGTTGTTGTTGCGCACCACGGTGAGCAGCTCGGCCAGCGACACGTTGTAGCTTTCGAGCTTGGTCGGATCGACGATGACCTCGAGCACCTCCTCGCGCTTGCCGCCCACCTGCGCCTCGAGCACCGACGGGATGGCCTCGAGCCGGTCCTTGAGATCCTCGGCGATGCGGACCATGGCCCGCTCGGGTGCGGTACCGAATAGCACGACGGTGAGAATCGGCGATTTGCCCGCCGAGTACTCGCGCACGATCGGCTCCTCGGTCTCGTCGGGCAGGTCCGCCTTGCCGAGATCGACCGCCTCACGCACATCGAGCAGCGCCTGATCCGGATCGGCGTCGCTCTGGAATTCGAGCACGATCGAGGCCCCGCCCTCGAAGCCGTTCGAGGTCATTTCCTTGAGCCCGTCGAGCGTCTGCAGATGCTTCTCCATCGGCTTGATGAGCATGCGCTCCGCGTCTTCCGGGGAGATCCCCTCGTGGATGAGCGAGACCGAGAAGAAGGGGAACTGGACGTCCGGATTGTCCTCCTTCGGGATTACCGCATAGGCATAGGCGCCCGCGATGAGAATGAGCGCCAGAATGGAGAGGACGAGCCGCTTGTGGTCGATCGCCGCCTTGATGATGCCGTCGGTCATGCCGGGCCTCCAGCGCTGTCTTCGGCAACCTCGACGGTCTGGCCCGCGGCGACGAATTCCTGGCCGACGGTGATCACATGCGCGCGGCGTGGCAGGCCACTGACCCAGATGGCGTCGCCGTCATCGCTCAGGATATGGACCGTGTGAAAGGCGACACGGCCCTTCTCGTCCACGGTGCGCACGCCGACGCGGCCCTCATCGTCGAGGACAAGCAGGGCGGGCGAGATGCGATGCGCCTCGACGGTCTTCACCGGGACCTCGATGTCGGCGCTCAGGCCCTCGCGCAGGACACGGTCGGGATTGGCGACCGTCACCTCGATGCGGAAGGTGCGGGTGCGCTCGGTTGCCGTCGCCGCGATATAGCGGATGTGCCCCTTGAGCTCGCTGCCGGTCGTGAGGCGGACGATGGCCTCCGCGTCGGGGACGAGGGCACCGACCTCGTTTTCGCCGACCTCGCCCACGACGAGGAAGGGGTCCTCGTCGATGAGGCGGGCGCAGAGACCGCCTTTCTGGAGGTAATCACCGATGTCGGCCGGGCGGTCCTCGATGCGGCCGGCGAAGGGCGCACGGATGGCGGTCTTCTCGAGCGCCAGCCGTGCCTGCTCGGCCTGTGCCTCGGCCGCCTCGTATAGCGCCTTTGCCTGCGCCACCTGCACCGCCGAGCGATGGCCCTTCTTCGCCAGTTCCCGTGCCGCGTCGTATTCGAGCCGCCTTTGCTCCCGGAGCGCCTTTGCCTCCTCGAGCCGCGCCTTGCGGTCATCCGCCGCGAGACGGCAGACGACGGCACCGGCATCAACGCGCGCCCCCTTCTCGACCGGCGTCGCCTCGACCTGGCCCTCGATCTCGGCCTTGAGATCGACCGCACGAATCGCCTCGGTGCGCCCACGTATGAGGACGTGCTGTGTGAAGGGCTCGGCCACGATGTCCCGTGCCCGGACCGTGAAGGTCTTGGTCTCGCTCGCGGTCGCCGCAACCGGCGCCTCGCGCTCCGAAAAGAGCACGCCGGACAGGACCCAGAGTACAAGAAGCGCCAGAATGCCCAGCGCAAGCTTGGTTGATTTCGTCATTCCACCACTCACCGGCTTTGTGCCGGCTTCCTCTCGCTGTCGTTATCCCCGGCCTCATTGGGACCGGAGAGTCCTTGCCACGGTGCTGTTCGTCTTGCAGCCGATTGTGTCTATTCCGCGGCCTCGATCGTGTGTCCAAGCTCGCCAAGAAGCCGGTCGCGATGCCGCTTCAGATAGTGCAGGGCCGCCTCCTGGGTCGCGATCCCGTATTCGATCACGAAGCGCGACACCGCCGAGACGTCCTCCTCAAGCAGCCCCTTGAGCTCGGCGATCTTCTTCTCGTGCTGCGCCACGCGCTCATCGATCAGGTCTCGCACCCGTTCTGGCGACACGGCCTCTGCAAAGAGAAGGGCGGCGAGGAATTCCGAACGGTGACGGTCCGGCCCCGGGTCCTTGCGCAGGGTGTCGCGGAGCGCGGCGCGACCCGCCGGCGTCAGGCTGTAGACCTTCTTGTCGGGCCGCTTGTCCTGCGCCTCTTCACGGCAGGTGACGAGACCCTCCTCGGTGAGTCTGGTAAGCGCCGGATAGATCGAACCGTAGCTTGCCTCGCTGAAGAAGCTGAAGCTGCCTTCGGCGACCATCTTCTTGATCTCATAACCGCTGGCATCGCCAAGGGCGAGAATGCCAAGGCAGAGCGTTCGCACGTCCATGTGCCTAATACTCCAACAGATAGTATCGACTTGATATATCTTATGGTACGTCTCGCGGCATTTGTAAAGGCTCAATGCGCTCCGCGACAGGGTGCCGCAGACGCATTTACCTTCCGCTAAAGTCCGCCGCGCTAGCATGCAGGCATGTTTTCGGGTGCTGGCATTCTGTCTGGGGCATTGTGCCGGTCGTGTCATCGCGCGCGACCGCACGTCCTTGTGCGTGCTCTTTCAAGTCTTGTTCTGCTCGCATTTCTGGCCGGCTGTGGATCGACGGGATCGGCACCGTCCGGGCTCTATGTGGCAGGTGCCGGTGGTGGCAGCGCGGCGCAGCTTGCCGAGCTGTCGCAGCGCGTGGCGGCGCTCGAGAGCGCGCTCAGGGAGGAGCGTGACAACCGCCTGCGGCTCGAAACCGGCACGCGTCAGGCGCTTGCGGACCGCAAGCGCATGCTGGCCGAGATCGAGGGGCTCAGGGCCTCGGCGGCGAAGTCGGACCGCGCGCGGGAGCATCAGATCGCCGCACTGGTGCGCCGGATGGAGGCGCTGAGCGCCCGCCTCGGTGAACTCGAATCGGTGATTGGCGGCCTCAATCAGGCGGCACGGGCGGCGGAATCTGAGGCCCGTGCAGTGCGCGCACTGATCAACCAGGAGGCGGCCAGGGACCTCGACGAAACGGATGGAGCAAGCGCCAGTGCGCTTGCCGCAGCGGCCGGGGGTGAGACCTTCGGCGTGCATCTCGCTTCCTATCGTGATGCGGAGAAGGCGCGCGCGGGCTGGCAGGTCCTGCTCGACACCTACCCGGAACTTCTCAAGGGTCTCGCGCCGCGGCTCGAACCCTTCGACCTCGGCACGCTGGGCGGACGCTACCTGCGGCTCGTCGCCGGTCCCTTTGCCGATGTCGCACCGGCGCGCGAGCGTTGCGAGGCATTGCGCGCCGCCGGCGCCTTCTGCCAGGTCGCGGCCTTCAGGGGTGAGCCGCTCGGATAGCGACAAGGGAATGGCCGGCGCCGGTGCGCGCCCGGGTCGATGTTGCTGCGGATGCAGGCAGGATGCCTCGCAGGCCGGCGAGCGCAACGAGCAGCAGCGTGGCGAAGAAGAGCAGTCCGAGCGCGTGCAGGAGGATCGTCATCGGTGCGACTCCGAAGTTCATGATCTGTTCTCCAGTCTAGCGCTATCGTGCCCAAACGCAAGAACAAAAATGGAACATGCCGTATTCCCGGCATGAATGACACCCCGACGGCGACAGGCGCAGGGCTGTCGCGGCGATCCGCGATATGTCGGCGTTGCGGGAGAGGATTGCCGGGCGGACGCCGGCGGCGCTGGGGATGGATGCCCCGGGAGGATTCGAACCCCCACTAACGGAACCAGAATCCGCTGTCCTACCATTAGACGACGGGGCAATCGCTGGCGCGCCTTATGAGCGATCGCACCGCGGCTTGTCAATGCCTTCGCGGCGCCGGCGCTGGCCCGATTTGGGCTGGCGCACCGCCGTCACCGGATGCTAGGCTGAACGCCAAGTGTCGGGCCCCTGCGTCCGCGACCAGGATGGGTTTGAGAGGTGGACATCGTGCCACGGGATCACGGGCCGGCGCCCGTGTCTGCGCCGGAGAGAGAAGATCGCCGAATGGGGCGCAGCCGCAGCCGCGCGGTCTACAGCGCTCTCGATCTCGGTACCAACAATTGCCGACTTCTGATCGCTCGTCCGGCGCGCAACGGTTTCCGCGTCATCGACGCCTTTTCGCGCATCGTGCGCCTCGGCGAGGGCCTGTCGCAAAATGGCGCGCTGTCCGAAGCGGCGATGACGCGCGCCATCGAGGCGCTCGAGATCTGTGCCCGCAAGATCCGTCGCCGGCAGGTGACCTGCATGCGGGCGGTGGCGACCGAGGCCTGCCGCAGCGCCACCAATCGCGAGCATTTCCTGCGCCGGGTGAAGGCCGAAACCGGGCTCAATCTCGACATCATCTCCGCGGCCGAGGAGGCGCGCCTTGCGGTCATCGGCTGCCAGGCGCTGCTCGACCCCTCCTTTCGCGATGCCCTCGTATTCGATATCGGCGGTGGCAGCACCGAGCTCATTCTGGTGCGCCGCAGCAGTCCTGACCGCCTCGGAATTCGGGGCTGGATATCGATTCCCTTTGGTGTCGTGAATATAGCCGAGCGATTCGGGCTTGGGCGTCTGCACGAGGAGGATGTGGCGGCGATCATGACCCTTGTGCGCGAGGAAATGGAGGATTTCCGCCGGCAAATGGGCAACGGCGCCGCGGTCGGCGAGGGGGAGCTGCTGCTGCTCGGGACCTCGGGCACGGTGACGACGCTCGCGAGCCTCGCCCTCGGCCTGCCGCGCTACGACCGGTCACGGGTCGATGGTGTCTGGCTCGCGCCGACAGAGATGCGCCGGCTGGCTTACGAGGTGGCGCTGATGGACCATGAGGCGCGCCGCCGGCAGCCCTGTATCGGGGACGAGCGCGCCGATTATGTGGCTGCCGGTTGCGGCATTCTCGCCGCCATCCTTGATGCCTGGCCTGCCAGCCGCCTGCGGGTGGCCGACCGCGGCATCCGCGAAGGAATCCTGCGCGGCCTGATGGGGATCTCGCACCTCGAGCCGTCGCGTCGGCGGGCGAGGGGGGGCGGATGAGCCCCGCAGGCCGCGGATCGCGCGGGGCGCGCCGGCGCATGCATGTGCGCGTCCGAACCGCCCGCGGGCGGCGGCTGTCCTCGACACGCTGGCTCGAGCGGCAGCTCAACGATCCCTATGTAAGCGAGGCGAGACGCCTCGGCTACCGCTCGCGGGCCGCTTTCAAGCTGATCGAACTCGACGAGAAGTTCGGCCTTCTCAAGGGCGTGCGTGCGGTTGTCGATCTCGGTGCCGCGCCCGGCGGATGGACCCAGGTTCTGGTCGAACGGCTTGGCGGCAGCGCCCGGATCCTCGCGGTCGATATCGCCGCATTCGAGCCGATTTCGGGTGCCGAGTGCCTGCAGCTCGATTTCCTGCAGCCACATGCGCCCGCGCGTGTTGCCGGGGCGCTCGGCGGTTTCGCCGACCTCGTGCTCTCTGACATGGCGGCGCCGACGACCGGGCACCGGCAGACCGATCATCTGCGCACCATGGCTCTGTGCGAGGCCGCCTTCGCCTTTGCCTGCGATGTCCTTGCACCGGGCGGCAGTCTGGTCGCCAAGGTGCTCGAAGGCGGTACCAGCGGCCACCTGCTCGCGGAGATGAAGCGACGGTTCCGCAAGGTGCGCCATGCCAAGCCGCCGGCAAGCCGGCCGGAGTCGGTGGAATGGTATGTCGTCGCGCAGGGTTTTCTCGGCCGGGACGCGGCGGCGTCGCCCTGAACGGGGGGGGCGGCGAGAAAGCCACTGGCATCTGTCGCCACGGGGTGGCATACAGGCGCGCAATCCGCATCTCACGGCGCGAAGGAGCGATTGCACCCCATGGACATCCGCCTCGGTCTCACCTTCGACGACGTGCTCCTCGTCCCGGGCCCTTCGGACGTGCTGCCCGGCGAGGTCGATGTCGGCACACGCCTGACACGGGACATCACGCTCAGCATCCCCCTGCTTTCGGCGGCCATGGACACGGTGACCGAAGCCGACCTCGCGATCGCCATGGCGCAGGCGGGCGGTATCGGGGTCTTGCACCGCAACAACAGCATCGCCGAACAGGCGGAGATGGTGCGGCAGGTGAAGAAGTTCGAGGCCGGCATGGTGGTCAATCCGGTCACCATGTATCCCGACCAGACCCTGGCCGATGCGCTCGATCTCATGGCGCGGCACAAGATCTCGGGGATCCCCGTGGTCGAGCGGGCGTCCGGCCCCGGCCCCAAACCGCTGGTCGGCATCGTCACCAATCGCGATGTCCGCTTCGCCACCGATCCCACGCAGCCGATTTCCGAGCTGATGACGCGGGAGGGGCTGGTTACCGTGCCGGCAGGCGTCGATCGCGAGACCGCCAAACGCCTTTTTCATCGGCACCGGATCGAGAAGCTGCTCGTCGTCGACGAGGACTTCCGCTGCATCGGCCTCATCACGGTCAAGGACATGGAGAAGG
>RFKS01000107.1 GCA_003694205.1 Alphaproteobacteria bacterium
CGCGGCCGAGGCCGGGGTGGCAACCGTGCCCGGCTTCATGGGCGAGGTGACGGAGGCCGCGGAAGCGGTGCGGATCGCCCGCGAGATCGGCTATCCGGTGATGCTGAAGGCCTCGGCGGGCGGCGGCGGCAAGGGCATGCGCATCGCGCGCAATGACAGCGAATGCCGCGAGGGCTTTGCCGCCGCACGTTCGGAGGCCGAATCGAGCTTTGGCGACGGGCGTCTCTTCATCGAGAAATTCATCGAGGAGCCGCGCCATATCGAAATCCAGATTCTGGGCGACGCGCAGGGCAATCTCGTCCATCTCGGCGAGCGCGAATGCTCGATCCAGCGCCGGCACCAGAAGATCATCGAGGAGTCGCCGTCGCCGTTCGTCGACGCGAGGATGCGGGCCGAGATGGGTGCGCAGGCGGTGGCGCTTGCGCGGGCTGTCGGCTACCGGTCCGCGGGCACCGTCGAGTTCATCGTCGATGCGGCGCACAACTTCTACTTTCTCGAGATGAACACGCGGCTGCAGGTCGAGCATCCGGTAACCGAATGCGTGACCGGCATCGACCTCGTCGAACAGATGATCCGCATCGCCGCCGGCGAGTCCCTCGGGTTTGCGCAGGAGGACGTCGCCTTCAGGGGCTGGGCGGTCGAGAGCCGCATCTATGCCGAGGACCCCTATCGCGGCTTCCTGCCGTCTATCGGCCGGCTGACCCGTTACTGCGAACCGCCGAAGGCCGAGGGCGTCCGGGTCGACAGCGGCGTCTTCGAGGGTGCCGAGATCAGCCTTTATTACGATCCGATGATCGCCAAGCTGATCACTTGGGGAGAAACGCGGGAATCGGCCATCGGGCGCATGCGCGACGCGCTCGATGCCTTCTATATCCGCGGCATCGCACACAATATCCCCTTTCTCGGTGCCGTGATGGGGCACCCGCGCTTTCGCGAGGGGCGGCTATCGACGGATTTCATCGACACCGAATATGGTGATGGATTCCATGGCGCGCCGCTCGATCAGGAACTCGCCGACATGATGATGGCCGCCGCCTGCTTCATGCACGCGGTCGAATGTTCGCGCGCGGCCCAGGTCGCGGGGCGCATGCGGGAGGTGCGCGGGCCGCAGGAGCATGACTGGGTCATCCTGATCGACGGCAGACAGGAAACGGCCGGCATCCTCCCCACGCGCGACGGCGCGCGCGTGCGACTGGGCGAGCGGGAGCTCGCGCTCGCCAGCGCCTGGGTGCCGGGCAATCCCGTCTTTTCCGGCGAGATCGATGGCAAAGGCGTTACCATCGAGGTCGATCGCTTGTCGCTCGGCTACTGCCTGATGAGCAGAGGGGCCGCGGTGCGGGTGATGGTGCTCGAGCCGCAAGTCGCAGCGCTCATGCCGCTGATGCCCGAGCCGGTGGATGGCGGCAGCAGCAGGACGCTCACCTGTCCGATGCCCGGACTCGTCGTCTCGGTCGCCGTCGCGCCGGGCGACGAGGTGAAGGCCGGGCAGGCGCTGGTCGTGGTCGAGGCGATGAAGATGGAGAACATCCTGCGCGCCGAGCGCGACGGCGTGGTCGAGAAGGTGAATGTGAAGCCGGGCGACAGTCTTGCCGTGGACGACGTGATCATCGAATTCGCCTGAGCCATGGGCGCTCCAGCCGCCCGCTCGCGTGGTGCCCCGATCCGGCGCCGGGCAATCTGGCACGCGCATTGCTTTCCTTTTGAATCAGGAGCCCGAGATGGTTAACTTTGCCGGGTCAGGGCCGCGCCGGCGGCCTTAACAGACGGGAAAGGACTTGGGTCTAGCCTGCACGACGCGGGCGCATGGAACCGGGAGAGAATCATGGCCCTCAAGCTGTCGCTGAAGCCGGGAGAGAAGTTCGTTGTCAATGGAGCGGTGATCGCGAATGGCGACCGTCGTGCGAGCCTCGTCATCCAGAACAAGGTGTCCATCCTGCGTGAGAAGGACATCATGCGGCAGGAGGACGCGACGACCCCGGCGCGCCGGATCTACTTCCCGATCATGCTCAGCTATCTCGATTCCGAGAACAGCGACAAGTATCTGGAGGAATTCATGCTTCGCATGACGGAGTTCATGCAGGCGATCGAGGATCCGGAGGCGAAGGCGCGCTGCGTGCAGATCAGCGCCGATGTCATGAACCAGAATTATTATCGCGCGCTCATGAACTGCAAGAAGCTCTTTGCCTTCGAGGAGGAAAGACTGGCCTATGTCTCTTGACGCCTACCGGAAAAGCCAGGCCGCCGCCGAAACGCCGCGTCAGACCGAATACCGGCTGTTCGGGCAGGTCACCGGTGCCCTGATCGAGGCCAGGGACAAGGGACTGACCGGTGCCGCGCTGATGCGCTCGCTCGACTGGAACCGGCGTCTGTGGTCGACGCTCGCACTCGATTGCGGCACGGAAGGCAACGGCTTGCCTCCACAGACACGGGCCCAGATCATTTCCCTGTCGATCTATGTATCGAAGACCACGAGCAAGGTCGCGCTCGGGCAGGCGACGATCGACGACCTGATCTCCATCAACAAGATCATCATGGAAGGATTGGCGGCACGCGCGGGGGCCGCGCAGACGGATTCGGCCGATCGTCCTTCCCTGCCCGCGGGTGGCCTTGTCGGCTGAGGACAGGTCGGCAGATCTTGCCTGGTTCCGCCTACATCACCCGGTAAAATTTTCCCGCCCGGCAATTCTTGCCGGGCGTTTTCGTTTCCCGGCGGTCCATGCGGTCTACGAGAAATGAATGCAGAATCAATGTATTAGGTATCATCTTCGTGTTTCTCCATCCTTTGGCCCCGACCTTGCATGTCATGCGCTGGGGCAAAATGCCCCGCGAGCAAAACGCTCGCTGTGTGAAGCCAGAATGGAGATGCCAAAATGGCCTTTTCTGTGAATACCAACCAGGGCGCGCTCGTTGCCCTGCAAAGCCTTTCCCAGACCAACCAGTCGCTCTCGACCACCCAGAACCGGATCAACACCGGCTTCAAGGTGGCCGGTGCTGCCGACGGTGCCGCCGTCTTCGCGATCGCGCAGAATCTGCGCGCGGACGTGGGTGGCCTCAACGCCGTCCAGCAGTCGCTCGACCGCTCGATCTCGGTCGTCGACGTGGCGCTCAATGCCGCGGAGACGATTTCGGATCTGCTCGTCTCGCTGCGTGAGAAG
>RFKS01000108.1 GCA_003694205.1 Alphaproteobacteria bacterium
CCTGTCTCCTGTGCCGGCTCGCAGCGCACGAAGGGACGGATCTCGCGGGCATCGAGCGCCTGACGCATCATCTCTCGGCCCGCCTCGCCGAGGCCTTGAGTGGGACTTATGATCTCGACATCGATCATGCCACCTATCTCGCCGGTTTGGCCCGTGACGAGGCCGTGGCGCGCGCCATCGAGCGGGCGCCGATGGCGCGGATAGAGGCCTACCTTGCGGAGATGGCGATGCACGGGCAGCTCGGCGGCGATCGCATCATCGCCTATGCGCAGCGCGGCGATTCGCCGCTTTTCATTGCCGCCGTCGCGCAGTGCGCGGGCATGGACAGCGAGCTCGTCGAGGCCTTCCTCGAGGACGACAGCGTCGTGGCGCTCGAACGCATGCTGCTGCGGACGGATCTCGTGCCCGCGCTGAGAGCCGCCATCTGCAACGCCTATGAGGGGGCGACGCGCGCGTCCGCCTGATCTCGCTCCGCTACAGAAGGCTTCCCGGTACCGGGAGGGGGTGGACCTCGTCCAGTGACCGGCTCCGCCCGTCCGGCCCGACGACGCGCGCATGCATGCGCCGGAGGCGGCGTGGCTCCGGCACGCCGCAGGAATGGGCGATGACCCCGACTTCCTTGTGCATGTGGCGCACATAATTGGCCACCCGCTCGGCCTTGTCGGCAACGACCAGGCCGCGCTGCAGACGCGGATTGTGGGTGGTGACGCCAGTCGGGCAGGTGTTGAGATGGCATTGCATCGCCTGGATGCAGCCCAGCGCGAACATGAAGCCGCGCGCGGAATTGACGAAATCGGCTCCCATGCACAGCGCCCAGGCGACGTCCGCGGGATTGATCAGCTTGCCCGAGGCGATGATGCGGATGCGATCGCGCAATCCGTAGCCGGTCACCAGATCCACCACCATGGGAAGGCTCTCGCGCAAGGGAAGGCCGACATAGTCGAGAAGACTCATGGGGGCGGCGCCACTGCCGCCGTCGCAGGAATCAATGGTGATGAAATCGGGGGCGGACCCGGTGCCGCGGCGATGGATGGCCTCGAACAGATCCTCGAACCAGCCATAGGCGCCGACCACGCATTTGAAGCCGACCGGCCTGCCGGTGATGTCGCGGATGCGGTTGATCATGTCGAGAAGCTCGTCCGCATTGTCGATCTCGGGATGCCGATTGGGGCTGATCGAGGCCTCGTGGGGCGGGATGCCGCGAATGCGCGCGATCTCTTCCGTTACCTTCACTGCCGGCAGGATTCCGCCTTTGCCCGGCTTGGCGCCCTGGCTCAGCTTGAGTTCGATCATCTTTACCTGGTCATGGGCCGCGACCTCGCGGAGCCGCTCGGCATCGAGCCGGCCCTGGGCATCGCGCACGCCGTATTTGGCGGTACCGATCTGGAACACAAGGTCGGCGCCGCCCTCGAGATGCCAGGGCGCGAGCCCGCCCTCGCCGGTATTGAGCCAGGAGCCTGCCTTCGCACAGCCGCGGGAAAGTGCCCGTACCGCCGGAGTCGACAGGGCGCCATAGCTCATCGCCGAGGCGTTGAAGATGCTCGCCGTGCTGTATGGCCGGGGGCAGCTCTCCGCACCCAGCGTGACCGGGCTCGTCTCAACGGCGTCCCGCTCCAGCGTGGGGAAGGGGCAGTTGACGAAGAGGACGGTGCCGGCGGGCCGGATGTCGCGGGTCGAGCCGAACCCCCGCGTGGTGCTCAGATTCTTCGCCGCCTGGTAGACATAGGAACGCTGCGCGCGGTTGAAGGGCATCTCCTCGCGGTCGGCCGCGAACATGTACTGGCGCAGGAACTTTCCGAGATCCTCGAGCACATAACGCATGCGCCCGATGACCGGATAGTTGCGGCGGATGGCATGCGTCGTTTGCGTGCGGTCGATGACATAGAGGACGACGAGAACGAGCGCCGCGAGGCCGACGAAGAAGACGAAGAGCGAGGCGAGGATGACGAGCGTGTCGACGACAATCTCGGGCAGCATGATTTCGCCTCCGAAGGTAGGGAACGGTGCGGGGATGCTACGTCATTGCGGCATCATGTGCAGCCCTTGGGCCCTGCGAGCGGCGCCGCGCCGCGATCAAGCTTGGGTGAGTAGGAGCGGGGTTTGCGGCTATTTTCCGGATCGCAGGCGGCGCAGCACGATCAGGAAATAGCGCAGGAAGAACCAGGCGCCGAGGAGGTTGAAGAGAAAGGCGCCGCCGAGCCCGATCTGTACCGTGAGTCCCAACGGCCGGCCGAGCCAGCCGGCGTCGATGGCAAGCAGGATGACGACGGCAACGGCGAGACACAGGGTGCCCATCACGAGCAGACGTGCCGGCGGTGGCCGAAAGCCGTTCACCCCTCGACCATCCGCGCTTCGCCGATCGCCGACAGGTCGGTGGCGGGGGCGCCCTTGGGGCTCATCGCGAGCATGCGCTCGAGCGGGGCGAGCGCACGGCGCCGGATGGGCTCGGGCACGGTGATCTCGGGCGCAAGATCGCGCAGCGCGACATAGAGCTTTTCGACGCTGTTCATCGCCATGAAGGGACAGTGATTGCAATTGCAGTTGCCGTCCGCGCCCGGCGCGCCGATGAAGGTCTTGTCAGGCCGCGCCTTCTGCATCTGATGAATGATGTGCGGCTCGGTGGCGACGATGATGGTGCTCGCCGGGGAGTCGCTGGCAAAGCGCAGGATCGAGCTCGTCGAGCCGACATGATCGGCAAGGGCGAGGATCGCCTCGGGACATTCCGGGTGCGCCGCCACCGGCGCCTCGGGATGCTGGATCCTCAGCCGCACGAGTTCGCGCTCGGAGAAGCGCTCATGAACGATGCAGGTGCCGGGCCAGAGCAGCATCTCGCGCCCCGTTCTCTTCGCCAGAAAGGCGCCCAGATGGCGGTCCGGCGCGAACAGGATCGGCTGATCCTCCGGGATCTGGCGCACGATGTGCTCGGCATTCGACGAGGTGACGATGATGTCGGTCTCCGCCTTCACCGCCGCCGAGCAGTTGATGTAGGTGAGCGCGAGATGGTCGGGATGGGCCCGCCGGAAGGCGGCGAACTCTTCCGCCGGGCAGGAGTCCTCGAGGCTGCAGCCGGCGCGCGGATCTGGAATGACGACGGTCTTTTGCGGCGACAGGATCTTTGCCACCTCGGCCATGAAACGGACGCCGCAAAAGGCGATGACATCGGCCTCGGTCGCCGCCGCGCGGCGCGACAGGTCGAGGCTGTCGCCGACGAAATCGGCGAGATCCTGGATCAGCGGGTCCTGATAATAGTGGGCGAGGATGACCGCATTGCGCTCCCGCCTGAGGCGCGCGATTTCCGCCTCGACATCGATCGCCGGATCGATCTCGGGCTCGGGAGAAGGAACAAACACGGTCGGGCGGCTATCATCCATGCTCACAGGTTCCGTTTTGCGAACGACGTCTCCGGACGGCTGCCATCAACGCCTATATAGGAAAAGGTTCGCGCATGGACAGGGAAATTCTCACGCGCGATCCGTGACGCGCCAGCGGCAGCCGGGTCCAGGCGGCCCCTCGGCGCAGAGGCGGCCCTGTTCCGCGAGATGCCGGCAATGTGCGAGCACGCTCAGGCCGGCGGCGGGATGAAGCGCCTTCGGCGTTTCCGTATAGACCGCAGCGACGATGTCGCGAATGGCATGATGACCGGCGCGGATCGCCGCCACGATCGCGGCTTCGCGTGCCCGTCGGTGCGCAATCAATGCTGCGACGAACCGCCGCGGCGCGTGGATCGGCGGCCCGTGCGTCGGCCAGTAGATCGCATCGGGGCGCGCGAGAAGACGTTCGAGCGAGGCGAGATAGGCAGCCATGTCGCCGTCCGGCGGGGCGATAACGCTCGTCGACCAGCCCATGACATGGTCGCCGGTAAAGAGCGCCCGCTCGGCGGCGAGGGCGAAACAGAGATGGTTCGACGTGTGTCCCGGGGTCCACAGGGTCTCGAGGCACCAGCCGGCCCCCTCGATCCTGTCGCCGTCGCGGAGCGTGATGTCGGGGAGGAATCCGGTGTCCGCGCCCTCCTCGACGCGGGTGGCCACGTCTTCGGGAGCACCCGCATCGCCGGGCACGCGACCGCTGCCATGCGGCCCGTAGCCACAGGTCGGGGCGCCGGTTTCGGCGGCAAGGCGCGGCGCGGCGGCGCAATGGTCCGCGTGCGTGTGTGTGACGAGGATTCGCGTGATCCGTTCTCCCTCGGTGGCGGCGAGAATCGCCCGCACATGACTGTCGAGATCGGGACCGGGGTCGATCACCGCTACCTCGCCGCGGCCGACGAGATAGGTTCCCGTCCCGGTGAAGGTGAAAGGGCCGGGATTGGGCGCAACGATGCGCCGCACGAGCGGGCTCAGCCGCAGCGCCTCGCCGTAGCGGGGCGACATTGCGCGGACGAAGGGTATGGCGCCGGCCATCACGTTGCCTTGCCATGCCCAATGGGGCGCCGGCAAGTCATCTCAGGATGCTGCTGCGAGCGCCGCGAGCACATCGGCGACGAGATCCTCGGGATCCTCAAGCCCGAGCGACAGCCGCACGAGGCCGGGCGTGATCCCCATCGCGCGCCGGGTCTCCTCGTCAAGTGCCTTGTGGGTCGTCGACCAGGGGTGCGTGGCGAGGCTCTTCGCGTCCCCGAGATTGTTCGAGATATCGATGATCTCGAGCGCGTCGAGAAAGCGGAAGGCGGCATCGCGGCCGCC
>RFKS01000109.1 GCA_003694205.1 Alphaproteobacteria bacterium
ATCAATTTCATCACCACGATCCTCAACATGCGTGCGCCGGGCATGACCATGTACAAGATGCCGCTTTTTGCGTGGTCGGTGCTGGTGACTGCCTTCCTGCTGCTGCTTGCCCTGCCGGTGCTCGCGGGCGCCATCACCATGCTGCTCTTCGACCGCAATTTCGGCACCCATTTCTTCGAGGCGGCACAGGGCGGCGATCCGATTCTCTTTCAGCACCTCTTCTGGTATTTTGGCCATCCCGAGGTTTATATCCTGATCCTGCCCGGGTTCGGCATCATCAGCCACGTCGTCTCGACCTTCTCGAAAAAGCCGGTTTTCGGTTATCTCGGCATGGCCTATGCCATGGTGTTCATCGGCTTCATCGGTTTTGTCGTCTGGGCGCACCACATGTACACGGTGGGCCTCGATGTCGACACCAAGGCCTATTTCGTGATGGCGACGATGGTCATTGCGGTGCCCACGGGGGTGAAGATCTTCTCCTGGATCGCCACCATGTGGGGCGGCTCGATCGACTTCAAGACGCCGATGCTGTTTGCCATCGGCTTCATCTTTCTCTTCACGGTCGGCGGCGTGACGGGTGTCGTGCTGGCCAATGCGGGCGTCGATACGGTGCTCCACGACACCTATTATGTGGTGGCACATTTCCATTATGTGCTCTCGCTCGGCGCGGTGTTTGCGATCTTTGCCGGCTTCTACTACTGGATCGGCAAGATGAGCGGCCGGCAGTATCCGGAATGGGCCGGGCAGGTACATTTCTGGCTCACCTTCATCGGCGTCAATATCGTCTTCTTTCCTATGCATTTTCTGGGGCTTGCGGGCATGCCGCGGCGCTATGTGGACTACGCCGACGGCTACGCCTTCTGGCACCATGTCTCGACGATCGGCGTGTACATCACGGCGGTGGGAATGGTCTGGTTCATTGGCCTCGTCGCCTATACGCTGCTCCGGGGCAAGAAGGCGGCTGCCAATCCCTGGGGCGAGGGGGCGACGACGCTTGAATGGACACTGCCCTCGCCGCCACCATTCCATCAGTTCACCGAACTGCCGGTGATCAAATAGGGAGATGAGGGTGTGGCGGCCATGAGGCCGCCGTATCCGCGGGTCGCGCGATGTCGAACGCAGCAACGACGGTGAAAGCGGGCCGGGTGCCGGTCGCCCATGGCGGCGGCGAGGCCCGCGACTATGTGCTGCTTTTGAAGCCGCGGGTGATGTCGCTCGTCCTTTTCACTGCCTTCGTCGGCATGAGCACGGCACCCGGCACGCTGCATCCGGTGCTGGCTTTCGCGGCGCTCCTCGCCATCGCGGTTGGTGCCGGCGCTGCCGGGGCGCTCAACATGTGGTACGAGGCCGACCTCGATGCGAGAATGGCGCGTACGCGCAACCGGCCGCTGCCGGCGGGGCGCATGGCGCGCGGCGAGGCGCTCGCCTTCGGGCTTGTGCTTGCCGTCGCGGCGGTGGTCTTCATGGGTCTCGTCGTCAATCTCGTGGCGGCCGCGCTTCTCGCGCTCACCATCGCCTTCTATGTCGTCGTCTATACCATGTGGCTCAAGCGCCGCACGCCGCACAATATCGTCATCGGCGGTGCCGCTGGTGCCTTTCCGCCGCTCGTCGGCTATGCCGCGGTCAACGGCAATGTGACGCTCGATTCACTGGTCCTGTTCGCCATCATCTTCGTCTGGACGCCGCCGCATTTCTGGGCGCTGTCGCTCTTCTGCTCGCGGGACTATGCCCGCGCGGGGGTGCCGATGCTGCCGGTGGTCGCCGGCAAGGCGGCGACGCGGCGGCAGATCCTCGCCTATAGCGCACTCCTCGCGCCTTTGGGCGTCGCCCCTTATGCGATGGGCTTTGCCGGACCGGCCTACGGTCTTGTCGCGGCAGCACTCGGATCGGTTTTCCTGTACCGGGCCTGGCGGGTGTGGCGTAGCCATGAGGGTGCGGAGCGGCAGCTTTTCGCCTTCTCCATCCTCTATCTCTTTCTTCTCTTTGCGACGCTCGGCGGCGAGCGTCTTGTCGGGGCTTTTTGAGATGGCGCTGTCGGATTACGAGAGGAAGCGGCGCTCGCGCAATAACGCGCTGGCGCTCCTACTCTTCGCCTTCGCCGTTCTTCTGTTCGTGATTTCCATCGTCAAATTCGAGGGTTTGTCCGGATGACGCCGCAGCAGAAAAAAAACCTTAAGGCGCTCCTGATCGCCGGCATCGCCCTCGGCGTCTCGTCCTCGCTCGCCATTTTCGCGGTGCCGCTCTATCGCATCTTCTGTCAGGTCACCGGCTATGGTGGCACCACGCAGGAAGCGAAAGCCGCGGACCGGCCGGTGCTCGACCGCGTGATGCAGGTGCGTTTCGACGGCAGCGTCGATCCTCATCTGCCATGGCGGTTCCACCCTCTGCAGCAGGTTGAGACAGTGAAGGTGGGCGAGACCGGGATAGCATATTACGAGGCGACCAATCTCTCGGACCGGCCGATCACCGGCGCCGCGGTCTACAATGTGACGCCGCACAAGGCGGGGCTCTATTTCGCGAAGATCCAGTGTTTCTGCTTCACCGAACAGACCTTGCAACCGGGTGAAACGGTGAAGATGGGCGTCACCTATTTCGTTGACCCGGCGATCGCCGAGGATCCGAACATGGACGGAGTGAGCGAGATCACCTTGTCCTACACCTTCTATTTTCGCAAATATGCCGACGAGCCGAAGGCAACCGCGAAAGCGGCTGTCGCAACGGAGTGAGAAGGCAAGTCCGGCCGGGGTGATCCCGATCATCAGAGTGACCGTGACCAACAGAGAGTGAGACCATGGCGAGCAGCGTCAAACACCAATATCACCTCGTCGATCCGAGCCCGTGGCCGATCGTCGGCTCGATTTCGCTTCTGTTGCTGACGCTCGGTGGCGTCGGCGTGATGCACGACATCCCCTATTCCGGCTATGTCGCCGGGCTCGGTTTCATCGGCGTGCTCTACACCATGTACGAATGGTGGTCGGACGTGGTGAAGGAGGCGCAGCAGGGCGACCACACGCCTGTCGTGCAGATCGGCCTGCGCTACGGCATGATTCTCTTCATCGCCTCCGAGGTGATGTTCTTCGTCGCCTGGTTCTGGGCCTACTTCAATGCCGCCCTCTTTCCGACCGAGGCGGTGGGTGGCGTATGGCCGCCCGAGGGTATCATTACCTTCGATCCCTGGCACATTCCCTATATCAACACGCTCGTGCTGCTCCTCTCCGGCACGACCGTGACCTGGGCCCACCACTCGCTACTCCATGATGACCGCGAGGGCCTGAAGAAGGGGCTGTGGGCGACGGTCGGTCTCGGGCTCCTGTTCACGACGCTGCAGGCCTATGAGTACAGTATGGCGCCGTTCGGGCTTTCGAGCGGCATCTACGGCTCCACCTTCTTCCTTGCCACTGGCTTCCATGGTCTGCATGTGATCATCGGCACGATCTTCCTCGCGGTCTGCCTGCTGCGCGCCTACAAGGGCCATTTCACGCCGACCCAGCATTTCGGGCTCGAGGCGGCAGCCTGGTATTGGCACTTCGTCGATGTCGTGTGGCTGTTCCTCTTCAGCTGCATCTATGTCTGGGGGGCGGGGTCGGTCGTCCATTGAGCGGGAATCGGGAGTCGGGGGGCTGGCCCCCTGTCTCGCCCTGGATCGCGGGGCCAAGATCCCGCTGTCCGCGCTGCGGGAAGGGAGCGCTGTTCGACGGCTTTCTCACGGTTCGCGAGAGCTGCGATGTATGCGGCCTCGATCTGTCGAAAGCGGATTCGGGGGACGGGCCCGCGATCTTCATCATGCTGGTGCTCGGCTTCGTGGTGACCGGGCTTGCGCTCTGGGTCGAGGTTACCTTCTCGCCGCCCTACTGGGTGCACGCGGTATTGTGGACGCCGCTCATTGCGCTTGGCTCGATCGGCTTGCTGCGGCCCTTCAAGGCGACCCTGATCGCGCTGCAATATGTTCACCGTGCGGCCGAAGGCCGGCTCGAGGACTCCGGCGACGGGCATGACGCGCACTAGCCGCCGCTTTCGGCCAGGGATCGGCGCCAGCGTCCTCACGCTTCTTGGCCTCGCGCTTCTCATCGGGCTCGGTACCTGGCAGCTCCAGAGGCTCGCCTGGAAACAGGCGCTGCTTGCCGAGATTGCGGCGCGCACGACAGCGGCACCGGTGACGCTGCCGGCGCGGATTGCCGAGCCGCAGGACTGGCGCTATCGCCGGGTCACGGTCAGCGGGCATTTCGACCACGCGCACGAGATGCTGATCGCGGCCGGTCGCGGCTGGCAGGTGATCACGCCGCTCCTGCGCGACGGCGCACCCGCGGTTTTCGTGGTGCGCGGTTTCGTTCCGGAGGCGAAACGATCACCCGATGCCCGCCCGGAGGGGCAGATTTCGGGGGGGGCGACCGTCACCGGGATCGTCCGCCTGGCGCCATCGCGAAAGGGCTGGTTCACGCCCGAGAATGTGCCTGCTGCGGGGCGCTGGTACTGGCGCGATCTCGATGCCATGGCGCGGGCGGCAGGACTCGGTGAGGTACTGCCCGTTTTTGTCGAGGCGGAGGCGAGCGCGCCGGGCGGCTGGCCACAGGGCGGGGTCACCCGGCTCGACATTCCCAATCACCATTTGCAATATGCCCTGACATGGTATGCGCTCGCACTGGTCCTTCTGGTGATCTATATCCTCGCGGGCGTGCGGCGGGCAAAGGAACGATGAAGAAGACCGAGCAAGGCATGCGCGATTCCCACCGACCCCTGCCGCCGCGCGAGGAGTCGGGCATCACCGATGTTCGGCTCACGACCCTCGGCAATGGCATCCGCGTCGTCAGCGATGCGCGACCGCACCTTGCCTCTGCCTCGGTGGGTGTCTGGGTGGACGCCGGGGCGCGCAATGAGAGCGCGGCCGAGAATGGCATCTCGCACATGCTCGAGCACATGCTGTTCAAGGGAACGGCGCGGCGCAGTGCGCGGGCGATCGCGGAGGAGATCGAGAATGTCGGCGGGCACATGAACGCCTACACCTCGCGCGATCACACAAGCTTCTATGCCAAGGTGCTGAAAGAGCATGTGCCGCTGGCGGTCGATATTCTGGCCGACATCCTGCAGCACAGCCTGCTCGATCCAGAGGAAATCGCCCGCGAGCGCGAGGTGATCATCCAGGAGATCGGCCAGGCGCAGGACACGCCGGATGACATCGTTTTCGATCATCTGCAGGCCGCGGCCTTTCCTGATCAGCCCCTGGGGCGCCCCATTCTGGGAACCGAGGATCGCGTTGCCTCCTTCACCCGCGACGATCTCGCGGCCTATGTGGCGACGCATTACCGGGCGCCCGCACTTGTCGTCGCGGGGTCCGGGAACATCGATCATGAGGCGCTGGTGGCATTGACTGCGGAATCGTTCACCGATCTGCCGCACGACCCGGGACCCGCTTTTGAGCCCGCCCGCTATCAGGGCGGTGAACACCGGGATCGGCGCGAGACCGAGCAGCTTCACCTCACCCTCGGCTTTCCCTCGGTGTCCTTTGAGGATCCCGACCATTATGCGGTGCAGGTCCTGTCCACGATTCTCGGCGGCGGCATGTCCTCGCGCCTGTTCCAGGAGATTCGCGAGACCCGCGGGCTCGCCTATTCGATCTATGCCTTTTCCGCTGCCCATGCCGATACCGGGCTCCTCGGCATCTATGCCGGCTCCTCCGACGAGGTCGCCGGAGAACTCGCACGGCTCATCGCCGAAGAGGTGAAGAAGCTCTGCGACGGGGTTGCCGGCCCCGAGCTCGAACGGGCCCGCACGCAGCTCAAGGCCGGGCTTCTGATGTCGCTCGAAAGCACGTCGTCTCGGATCGAGCAGCTGGCGCGCCAGGTGCTCGTCTTCGGCCGCGTCATCGATATCGAGGAGCTCGTGGCCCGTGTCGACGCGGTCGATTCCGAGGCCGTTGCGCGGGCGGCACGGCGGATGCTTGTCGAGGGACCGCCGAGTCTCGCAACCGTCGGGCCGACGGGGAGCCTGCCCGACTATGACGGCCTTGTTGCCCTTTTCCGGTAAATCATCGCGGCGCCGGGGGTCGGCCGCCTTGCTGCGGTCCGTGACAGCGCCCGTGCAATGTGGATGAGGACGGACAGCAGGAGCGCGGCGGCAAGCGCCGCAAGGAGGCCCTCATGGCCGAGCAGCTCGAGCCATATGCGCGTGCGTTCCGCGGTGTCCGCTGACAGCATGAGACGACGGGCAGCGGTCAGCGGCAGGACGATGGTGCTGAAAAGCACGAGGCCCCACCACCAGCGCAGGCGCAGGAGCAGCATCGCCTCCCGGTTCTCGTCGATGGCGCGGCTGTCCGCCACCGCTTCCAGAAGCTCACGCAGGACGCGGAAGGGCCAGACCCAGTTGGCGAATGGCACGAACCAAGCGATCACCGCTTGCGCCGGCGTGTAGCCCATCGGATACCCTTCCCCCATGAGATGCCGGTAGCTTGCCGCGAGCCAGCGCAAGAAGACGATCGCGGTGACGGCGAGGACGAGGAGCATGGCGACGGCGAGCACCTCGGGGCAGACCCATGGCGATGCTCCGGTGGCAGTTACCGCGGCATGCGATGCGAGCGCGGCGAGCACGAGGCAGCCTGCCGCTGCCCCACCGAGGGCGAGAAGAACGGGTTCCGCAGCAGGGCGCGTGAGGCCGGATGTGCTCATGGCAATCGGCAGTCGAGCACCCTGTTGCCGAAGACGGCGCCGATGAGAAGCCGCCCCTCCTCATGGACCGCGACCGAGGCGGCGGAGAGCTCCCGACCGTCGTCGAGATAGACGGTTTTCCAGGCCGGCGCATCGCCACTTGCGCCGTCGATGCGGATCACCTCCGACGGCGACGGGGCATCGCCACCGGCAAGACGGGCGTTGATCGCGAGCAATCGCGGGTGACCCGTCGCCCAGAGCACACCGTCTGCGTCGATACTCAGATTGTCCACGCCCATGGGCAGCTTGAGACGCCAGGATTTGCCGAGTGTCCCCCCGCCGGGCGCGCGGAAGAAGGCGTTCACGGCGCGACCGGTGATCTCGGCGACATAGATCCGGCTGCCGTCGGCGCTGCGCGCGATGCCATTCGCCATCGCGAGACCCTTGACGACCTCGCGGGCACGGGCGCCGTCATAATAGACGACGCTCGCGAGCGGCAGCATGAGATAGCCTTCCAGCTTCCGGGCGAGAGATGAGCGGCTGCCGTAGAGATTGGTGAGGTAGAACTGCCGCGGTCCGACGGCGACGATGTCATTGGGATCGATGAAGAGGCTCGAGCGAACGGTTTCCACATGAACAAGGCGATGCCCGTCGTCGATGACGCGGAAGATTTCGACGGCGTGCGTGTGCCCGTCGCGCCCGTGATTGACGACGAACAGCCGGCGCTCGCCGTCCGGTCCGATCCAGAGATCGAGACCGTGGGGAAAAAAGCTGTCGGGAGGCAGGGGCGCAAGGCGCTGCGGCACGGCGGCAGCGCCGTCGGCGAGCGACAGCAACAGGATGGCGCCATCGGGCGTGCCGTGATCCCGGGTGACCGCCAGCCGGTCGGCATTGGTGACATAGGCGAGCCGGCGCTCGGCATCGACAACGATGTCCTCCGGTCCCTCGAAGCCGGTGATCGCCGCGCAGGCACCGGGTCTCACCGTCTCGAGCCGGCGCAGCAGCCCCGCGGTATCGGCAAAGCGCCAGCCGGCGAGCACGAGGAGCACGAGAAGAAGGCCCGCTGCGATCCGGGGTCGTGTGAGAATCCGTCCCGCTTGCGCCATGCGAAGCCTCCAATGACGTGGCCACCAGCGCACTCTAGATGAGAGGCTGCGCCACTGCCAAGCATGCCGCCCGGTTTACCCATTGCAATCGCGCCGCGGCCTCGCTAAACCGGCTCGGCACCTCCCTGCTGCGGCCATGGGCGCGTCCCGCGTGTCGGTGTGTCGCATCCACGGAAGGGTGTTCGGGCCCTAAGAAGGGCGAGTTCGTAAGGGCGGCTCGGGGATCGAGGGAATGAGCAGCAGCGCAACGACGGTTGAGCAAACGGCAAGCGGCGAGGCCACGCGCCGGGATTTCCTTTACATAGCGACGGCAGGACTTGGCGCAGTGGGTGCCGCGGTGGCGCTCTGGCCCTTCATCGACCAGATGAATCCGGCGGCCGACACGCTCGCGCTGTCCTCCACCGAGGCCGATCTCAGCCCCGTCGCTCCGGGCCAGCAGATCGTCGTCAAATGGCGCGGCAAGCCGGTCTTCATCGTCAATCGCACCAAACACATGATCGAGGAGGCGCGCGCGGTTCCCGTCGACAGCCTGCGCGATCCGCAGAGCGACGAGGAGCGGGTGAAGCCGGGACATGAGAACTGGCTTATCATGGTCGGTGTCTGCACCCATCTCGGCTGCGTGCCCATCGGTCCGCACGAGGGCAGCTATGACGGCTGGTTCTGTCCCTGCCATGGCTCGCACTATGATACGGCGGGGCGCATCCGCAAGGGACCGGCGCCGAAGAATCTGGCCGTGCCCGACTACGAGTTCACGGCTCCCGACCGCGTCCGCATCGGCTGAGGATCACATCCATGTCCACGGGAAGCTTTCAACCGAAGAACAGGGCTGTGCGCTGGTTCGAGGAGCGCCTGCCCATCCTGTCCCTGCTGCATGGCACGCTGGTCGCCTATCCGGCGCCGCGCAACCTGAACTACTGGTGGAATTTCGGCTCGCTCGCCGGCATCGCGCTGGTGCTGCAGATCCTCACCGGAGTGGTGCTCGCCATGCATTACATTCCGGCGACCGGGCTCGCCTTCGATTCGGTCGAGCGCATCATGCGCGACGTGAATTACGGCTGGCTCCTTCGCTATCTGCACGCCAATGGCGCCTCGATGTTCTTCCTCGTCGTCTATGTCCACATCTTCCGCGGCCTCTATTACGGCTCCTACAAGGCGCCGCGCGAGGTGCTGTGGATGCTGGGGCTTGTCATTCTGCTCCTGATGATGGCCACTGCCTTCATGGGCTATGTCCTGCCCTGGGGGCAGATGAGCTTCTGGGCGGCGACGGTGATCACCAACCTCTTCTCCGCGATCCCGGTGTTCGGCGACGAGATCGTGCGCTGGCTGTGGGGTGGCTTCTCGGTCGATCAGCCGACGCTGCAGCGGTTCTTCTCGCTGCATTATCTCCTACCCTTCCTGATCGTCGGGGTTGTCATACTGCATATCTGGGCGCTGCACATTCCGGGCTCGAACAACCCGCTCGGGATCGACGTCAAGGGGCCGCAAGACCAAGTGCCCTTCCATCCCTATTACACGGCCAAGGACGCATTTGGGCTGGGGATTTTCCTGATCGTGCTCGGCGTTCTGGTCTTCTATATGCCCGACGCGCTGGGGCACCCGGACAACTACATTCCCGCCAATCCGATGGTGACGCCGCCGCATATCGTGCCGGAATGGTATTTCCTGCCCTTCTACGCGATCCTGCGCGCCTTTACCTTTGATATCGGCCCGATCCCGGCGAAGCTGCTTGGCGTTATCGCCATGTTCGGCTCGATCCTGCTCCTTTTCTTCCTGCCCTGGCTTGATCGCTCGCCGGTGCGCTCGGCGACCTTCCGTCCGGTCTACAAGAAGACCTTCTGGCTCCTGGTGGCCGCCTCGATCGGTCTCGGCTGGGTTGGCGCCAACCCTCCCGATCGCGTGCTTGTCGACTTCGGACCCGATGTGGATGCGATCGCCGATCAGGTGGCAGCAGCCTATGCGGCGAACCATGACGGCGCCGCGCCCGCCGGCGATGTCGAATCGCTGGCAGGGCTGCGCGAGATTGCAGTTGCGGCGGGCATGAGCGAGCGCGACTTCGAGACGCTGGTCGCCGAGGAGCATGTCACCTTCGACATGGTTCATCTCGGACAGCTTCTGACGCTCTACTATTTCTTCCACTTCCTGATCCTGCTGCCGTTCATCATTCCGCGCGTTGAACGGCCGCGCCCCTTGCCCGAAAGCATCGCTGCCGCGGTGCTCAAGACAAAGGCGGCGCCGGCGGCGGCAGCGGCACAATGATCGGGGGGAGACGCCAGATGACACGGACAATCGCCAGTCTGACCTTCGGCATTGCAGCCGCGCTTGCTCTCCACGGTGCCGTCCTTGCCGCGGAGACAGAAGTTGCGCCCAAGGATGTCGATTTTTCCTTTGAGGGGCCCTTCGGAACCTATGACCGGGCGGCAGCGCAGCGCGGCTTTCAGGTCTATCGCAGTGTCTGCTCGGGCTGCCATTCGCTCAAATATCTCGCCTTCCGCAATCTTGAGGCGCTCGGCTACAGTGCCGAACAGGCGGCGGCGATCGCGGCCGAGTATCAGATCGAGGACGGCCCTGACGAGAGCGGCGAGATGTTCATGCGCCCGGGGCGTCTGAGCGACCACATTCCCGGGCCGTTCAGGAACGAGGCGCAGGCGCGTGCCGCCAACAATGGTGCATTGCCGCCGGATCTCTCGCTCATCGTCAAGGCGCGCGAGGGCGGGGCGGACTATGTCTTCTCGCTGCTGACCGGCTATGAGGACCCGCCGGCGGATGAGGAACTGCGCCCGGGCCAGTACTGGAACCGCTATTTCCGTGGTCACAAGCTCGCGATGCCGCAGCCGCTTTTCGACGGCATGGTTTCCTACGAGGACGGCACCGATCCGACGCTCGAGCAGATGGCGAAGGACGTGACCACCTTCCTCGCCTGGGTGGCCGAGCCGAAGATGGAGGCGCGCAAGGAGATGGGGCTTTCCTTCCTCATCTACATGGCGGCGTTCGCCGTCCTGCTGTATCTCACCAACAAGCGCATCTGGCGCCCGGTGAAAGAGGGCTTCAACCCGCTCGGCGAGAAGTAGCCGCCTCCCAGTCCCTGGAGGGCAGAAGCGCGAATTCGGAGGGCAGCGTCAGGGA
>RFKS01000110.1 GCA_003694205.1 Alphaproteobacteria bacterium
ACCCGGGGGTCCCGGATGGGCCGTGCTAATCGTCTGCCTTTTCCGCTTCTTCGGCCTTGGCCGCAGCCTTCTTGGTCTTGGCTGCTGCTTTCGTCTTCGGCGCTGTCGCCTCCGCCTCATCCGCGGTGTCTTTCGCGGCTTTCTTCTTGCCGGCCGCGGTCTTTGCCGCCTTCTTCGGCTTTTCGGACTTTTCGGACTTTTCGGGCTCCTCGCCGCCCTCCGGCTTTGCATCGGCGTCGGCCTTGCTTTCCTTCGCCTTTTGCAAGGCGGCACCGAGAATGTCGCCGAGGCTCGCGCCCGAGTCGCTGGTGCCGTACTGGGCGACCGCCTTCTTCTCCTCGGCCACCTCGAGCGCCTTGATCGACAGCGACACCTTGCGCTGACCGCGGTCGATATTGGTGATCATGGCGTCGACCTTGTCGCCCTTGGCGAAGCGGTCGGGGCGCTGGTCGGCGCGATCACGGGCGAGATCCGAGCGCCGGATGAAGGCGGTCATGCCATCGCCGAGCGTGACCTCGATGCCGCCGTCGTTCACCTCCTTCACCGTGCAGGTCACGACATCGCCCCGCTTCTTGCCCGCAACCGTGCCGAAGGGGTCGCCCTCGAGCTGCTTGATGCCGAGGCTGATCCGCTCCTTTTCGACATCGACGTCGAGCACCTTCGCCTTGACATGGTCGCCTTTCGAGAATTGCTTGATCGCGTCGTCACCGGACATGTTCCAGGCGATGTCCGACATGTGGACCATGCCATCGACATCGAAGTCGAGGCCGACGAAGAGGCCGAATTCGGTGATGTTCTTGACCTCTCCCTCGACGACGCTGCCCGGCGGGTACTTCTCGGCGAAGGCCTCCCAGGGATTCTCGAGGCACTGCTTGAGGCCGAGCGAGATGCGGCGCTTGACCGGATCGACCTCGAGCACCATGACCTCAACCTCCTGGCTCGTGGAGACGATCTTGCCCGGATGCACGTTCTTTTTCACCCACGACATCTCCGAGACATGGACGAGGCCCTCGACACCGGGCTCAAGCTCGACGAAGGCGCCATAGTCGGTGATGTTCGTGACCACGCCCTTGATCTTCGCGCCGACCGGATATTTCGCCTCGACGCCTTCCCAGGGATCGGCCTCGAGCTGCTTCATGCCGAGGCTGATGCGCTGGCTTTCCTGGTTGATGCGGATGATCTGGACCTTGACCGTCTCGCCGATGCTGACGACATCGGTCGGGTGATTGACGCGCTTCCAGGCCATATCGGTGACATGCAGCAGGCCGTCGATGCCGCCGAGGTCGACGAAGGCGCCATAATCGGTGACATTCTTGACCACGCCCTCGACGACGTCGCCCTCCTTGAGCTTCTCGAGCAGCTCGGCGCGCTGGCCGGCGGGGGTTTCCTCGAGAACGGCACGCCGCGAGACGACGATATTGCCGCGCCGACGATCCATCTTGAGGATCTGGAAGGGTTGCGGAATGTTGAGCAGGGGCGTGATGTCGCGCACCGGCCGGATGTCCACCTGGCTGCCGGGCAGGAAGGCGACGGCGCCGTTGAGATCGACGGTAAAGCCGCCCTTGACGCGACCGAAAATGACACCTTCGACCGCCTCTTCCTTGGCGTAGGCCTCCTCGAGATGGTTCCAGGCCTCCTCGCGGCGCGCCTTCTCGCGCGACAGGACGGCTTCCCCGAGGGCATTCTCGACGCGTTCGATATAGACCTCGACCTCGTCGCCGACCTTGAGCTCGGATGCCTGCCCCGGTGCGGCAAATTCGCGCAAGGGCACGCGACCCTCGGCCTTGAGCCCGACATCGATGACCGCCTGATCGCCTTCGATCGCGGTCACCTTTCCTTTGACCACCCGGCCCTCGAAGCCGCCTTCATCGGACAGGGTTTCGTTGAGAAGCGCCTCGAATTCATCGCGCGAGGGCATCGCGAGCTGCGTATCCGTCATCTCAAGCACGTCTTTCCGTTGCGGGGAGCTTTTCCTGCCGGCCGGTTGTCTCCGGCGGTCTTCTCCCGGGGCTCCATTGGGCTGCGACCATCGCCGCCCTTCCACTCATCCCGGGAGCCAGTGGGCCCATCGTCAAAAACAACAAACCGGGCGAGGGATCTCCGATCCGATGCCCGATTGCGGCCGATGTCGCCTTGGCTATCTCTTTGCCGCGAGGCGCTCTTCGACGAGAGCCGCCGCGCGCGCGAACACGGCGTCTATAGACAATTCGCTGGTATCTAGCAAGACGGCATCATCAGCCGGGACGAGGGGCGCCGCATCGCGCCCGCTGTCTCGCGCATCGCGGACCCTGAGGTCACTGAGGACGCTGTCAAAATCGGTCTCGATCCCTTTTTGCCGCAGCTCTTCGTGGCGCCGGCGCGCGCGGACGTCGTCGCTGGCGGTGATGAAGAGCTTGAGATCGGCGTCGGGGCAGATGACGGTGCCGATATCGCGGCCGTCGAGGACCGCTCCCCTCTTGCCGCCTGGCGGATGGGCGGCGAAGTCGCGCTGGAAGGCGAGCAGGCGTTCGCGCACCCGCGGCTCTGCGGCAACGATGGAGGCGGCCTCGCCAACGACTTCGCTGCGCAGTTCGGGATCGTCGAGGAGCGCCAGGTCGAGCGTCGCCGCGGCCGCCTCCGCCGCCGCTGCATCATGCGGGTCCCTGCCGGCCCTGAGAAGCGCAAGGCCGACCGCACGGTAGAGGGC